>JBEBGT010000406.1:0-3772 GCA_040081365.1 Candidatus Eiseniibacteriota bacterium
GTCTCCCGCGAACCGCCCCCCGCGACCGGCATGGACGCCGGGGCCTGCGCGTGCAGCTCTCAAGGAGGATGCCACGGAACCGTTCTGGATCGCCCTGTTCGTCGGCGTCATCGTGCAGGGGTACAAAGGGTTCGCGTCCTTCCTCGGCACCGGGCGCTGGAACCTGCGCCGGTTCGTGGAGACGGGCGGCATGCCCAGCTCGCACTCGGCCTCGGTGGCCGCGCTGAGCACGGCGGTGGGGCTGTGGCACGGGTTCGACACCGTGTTGTTCTCGGTGACGCTCTACTTCAGCCTCATCGTCATGTACGATGCAGCCGGCCTGCGGCGTGCCGCCGGGCGCCAGGCCGCGGTGCTCAATCGCTTGATCGAGCGCCACTTCCAGCATTCGGAGACCGAGACCCAGAAGCTCATGGAGCTCCTGGGGCACACTCCGTTCGAGGTGTTCATCGGGGCCGCCCTCGGCGTGGGCAGCGCCATCCTCTGGTACCGGGTCCACCATCCATGAGCATGCTCGACAAGATCCAGTCCCCGGCGGACGTCAAGGGACTCGACCGCGCCGACGTGCTGAAGCTGGCCGCCGAGATGCGCCACGTCATCATCCAGACGGTCGCGCGCAACGCCGGGCACCTGGCCCCGAACCTCGGCGTCGTCGAGCTCACGCTGGCGCTGCATCGCGTGTTCGATTCGCCCACCGACAAGATCATCTGGGACGTGGGCCACCAGAGCTACCCGCACAAGCTGCTCACGGGCCGCTACGATCAGTTCCACACGCTGCGCCAGCTGGGCGGTATCGCGGGTTACCCGCGCCGCAGCGAGAGCGCGCACGACCCCTTCGGCACAAGCCACGGCAGCACCAGCATCGCGGCCGCGCTTGGCTTTGCCGCCGCACGCGACTTGAAGGGCGAGAACCACCACGTCATCGCGGTGATCGGCGACGGCGCGCTCACGGGCGGCATGGCGTTCGAGGGGCTCAACAACGCGGGTGAGCTGCGCAAGAAGCTCATCGTGATCCTGAACGACAACGAGATGAGCATCTCGCCGAACATCGGCGCCATTCACCGCTATCTCACCAAGCTGACCACGAGCCGCGTGTACCGCGCGTTCGAGCGCGACGTGTGGGAGCTGCTGGGCAAGCTGCCCCGTGGCGGCAAGAAGGCCCAGGTGGCCGCACACCGGCTCAAAGAGGGGCTGCAGAACATGGTGGCCCCGGGCGTGCTGTTCGAGGAGATGGGGTTGAAGTACTTCGGGCCCATCGACGGCCACGACCTGCCGGTGCTCGAAGAAACGCTCTCGGACCTGCGCCGCTTCGACGAACCGGTGCTGCTGCACGTCGTGACGCGCAAGGGCCGCGGCTACGGTCCGGCCGAAGGCGACGCGACCACGTTCCACGGCGTCGGCGTGTTCGACCCCGACACGGGCACGGCGAGTAAGGGTTCCAAGAAGACCTACACGCACGTGTTCGCCGACACCGCCGTGCTGATCGGCGAAGCCCTGCCGAATGCCGTGGCGATCACCGCCGCGATGACCGACAACACCGGGCTCACCAAGTTCGCGAAGGCGTTCCCCGAGCGCTTCTTCGATGTGGGCATGGCCGAAGAGCATGCGGTCACGTTCTCGGCCGGTCTGGCGTGCGAAGGGCTCACGCCGCTCACGACCATCTACAGCACGTTCCTACAGCGCGGCTTCGACCAGATCATCCACGACGTGGCGGTGCAGGACTTGAAGATCGTGCTGTGCCTGGACCGCGCCGGATTGGTGGGCGACGACGGCGCGCCGCAGCACGGCGTGTTCGACATCGGCTACCTGCGCATGATCCCGGGCACCGTGGTCATGCAGCCCATGAACGGTGAAGAGCTGCGCGACATGCTGTGGACGGCCGCGCACTGGCAGGGCAAGCGCCCGATCGCCGTGCGCTACCCGCGTGCGCCGATCCCTGAAGACAAGTTGCCGGAGCGCGACCCGCGCCGGCTGGAGATCGGCAAGGCCGAACAACTGCGCGCCGGCGCCGACGTGGCGATCATCGCGCTCGGCACCATGGTGCTGCCGAGCCTGGCCGCCGCCGAGCTGTTGGCCGCGCAGGGCATCAGCGCCACGGTCGTCAACGCACGTTTTGCCGCCCCTTTGGATGACGCCATGATCGGCGGGCTCGCGCGTTCCACTGCACGCATCGTGACGGTGGAGGAGAACGTGCTGGCCGGCGGCTTCGGCAGCGCGGTGGGCGAGATGCTGGCGCGTGCCGGCATCGTGGTGCCGCGCCTGGCGCTGGGCGTGCCCGACGAGTTCGTACTGCACGGCAAGCGCGACGAGCTGCTGCACGAGATCGGGCTCGACGCCGAGGCGATCGCCAAGCGCACGGCCGAGTTCGTGCGCCAGGCCCGCCAGCAGTATGTGTAGGCGCGCATGAGCACGCGCGGACGCCGCATCGCGATCATCGGGCACCTGGACCGAGCCCAGGTAAGGCGTGAGGCTGTGCGGCTGCAGGCGCTGCTCGCCAGACAGGGCGCCGTGGTGCGCATCGAGCGCGAGTTGGCCGGCGCGGTAGGGCAGAGCGGCGAATCGATCGCCGTGCTCGCGCGCTGGTGCCAGGTCATGATCTCGCTGGGCGGCGACGGCACCGTGCTCACTGCCGGGCGTGCGCTGGCCGGGCAGAAAGGCGTGCTGCTGGCCGTGAACATGGGCGGTCTCGGGTTCCTGGCCGCCGCCGAGGGCCGCGAACTCGACGCCGCCGTGGAGGCCTCGCTCGGCGGCCACTGGAAGATCGCCACGCGCGCCGGCGTCGAGTCGCGCCTGAAGCGCGCCCGCGGCGGCCGCCCGCGCCGCGTGGGCTTCGCGCTGAACGACGCCGTCATCCGCAGTGCGACCAGTTACTCCGCGATCCACCTGCGCGTCGCCGCGCTCGGCCACGACCTGGGCCATCTGGTGGCCGACGGCCTGATCGCCGCCAGCTCCAGCGGCTCGACCGCGTACTCGCTGTCGGCCGGCGGGCCGTTGGTAGCACCCGACCTCGACTCGCTCGTGGTCACGCCCGCCTGCGCGCACGCGCTCGGCAGTCGCTCGCTGGTGCTGGCGCCCGGCTCGGTGGTGAGCGTGCGCGTGATCAGCCCCGGCCCCGCGCTGCTGGTGATGGACGGCCACGAGACCGAGGACCTGGCCAAGGACGACGAGGTCGAGCTGCAACTGGCCAAGGACCGCGTCAAGGTGTTCGAGAACCCCGACCGCCCGTTCCTGCGCACGCTGCAGGCCAAGCTCGGCTGGCAGGGGAGCGAGCGCCGGAGTATGTAGGGGCAGGGGCCGCGCTGTCGCCATCACGACGGCGTCTCCTTCCGCACGACTCCACGCCTGAGCACCGCGAGTGCAGCGCGCACGCGCGACTCGGTGTCGGCCTCCGGTGGCAGCGTGGCGGCGGCCGAGAGCCCGATGCTCACCTCGGCGCAGCGATAGCCCAGCGACGTGAGCGCCGCGCGCACCGCTTCTTCGGGGGTCGCATAGTCGGCAATGCCGGCGTGTTGAAACGTCTCGCGCGCCTCTGCGACCGCAGCGTCGCCGAGCCAGCAGCCCATGACGCGGTCGCGTGCGGGTGCGGCCAGCGGCGCGCACGCCGTGGCGATCGCCGCGCTCGCCAGGATGGCGGTGGGTGCGTGCATGAAGAGTACTGCGCCGGCGGCGGGTTCTGCGAGCAGCGCCTGCAAGGCCACGGTGTAGCGCTCGACGGGCGCGTCGCCGATGATGTCGATCGGATTGCCGCGCGACCACGTGGCCGGCAGCACCGCGT
>JBEBGT010000041.1:0-14125 GCA_040081365.1 Candidatus Eiseniibacteriota bacterium
GTGCGCGCGGCACCACGCGCGCGCCCAGCAGGAGTGGCGGGAGTGTACCAGTCAGCGCGTGTTTCGCGCGCAGTGCGTTCGGCCGCAGGCAGATGCGCCGGAAGTACCGGGTTTGTTCGCCACGATGCGGAAAGTCAGGCGCTTCAAGCGCGCGAAGTGGCGCGAAGAATTCACAGATCGCATGTCGCGCGCGCACGAGTCCGGCAACGCCCTGCGCGTGACCATGTTCGCGCGTTGCACCTTCGGCGAACGCACCGCGTGCCGCGCTCGTACGACTTCACGCGCGAAGTTTTCGCTTGGGATTCCGCGCGCGCTTCTGGAAGACTTCTCTCGCGCCACTTTCGCCTGTTCGACACGACGCCCGTGAGTCCGCGGGCACGAGTCTCCGCATCATCCGCTCTGCCGATGGATCTGCCGAGCACGCGTGCATCCTCGCATGGAAGCCCGTGCCACCGGTCCATGACTTGCGGCTGTCCGGTGAGCCCGTGCCTCGTACCGCGTGCCGCGTGCGCATATGGCGAGCCCGCTCCCGCATGAGGTGCGCGCCCGAGCCCGGCAACGTACCGGATCCATCCCGACGAAGGAGACCGCCATGGTCGCCATCGCCCGTCTTCGCACGCCCCGTCAGATCGTCCGTCACCTGGATCAGCATGTCATCGGCCAGCGCCAGGCCAAGCTGCGGTTGGCCATGGCGGTGTACCAGCACTACCTGGGCCTCAAGCATCGCGACATCCCGGACGGCGGCATGCTGGACTTCGGACGCCAGCACATGCTGGTGGTGGGGCCCACGGGTGTGGGCAAGACGCTCATGGTGCGCACGCTCGCGCAGTTCCTGGGCGTGCCGCTGGCGTTCACCGCCGCGACGTCGCTGGTGGAGACCGGCTATGTGGGCTCGCCCGTCGAGAGCGTGTTCGCCGCGTTGCTCGAGCGCGCCGGCGGCGACGCGCGCGTGGCCGAGCAGGGCATCGTGTTCCTGGACGAGATCGACAAGCTGAAGCGCGCGCGCGACATCGGCCGCGACGTGTCGGGCGAGGGCGTGCAGAACGGCCTTCTCACGCTGCTCGACGGCCGGCCCGTGCGCCTGCGCTGGCGCGACAAGGACGTGACGCTCGACAGCTCGCGCACGCTGTTCCTGTGCACGGGTGCGTTCGCGGGGCTCACCGACGTGGTGCGCGCCCGCGAATCGCGGCGCGCGCGGCTGGAGCTGGGCTTCACGGTGCCCGCGCCCGAGGCGTGTCGCGCGAAGTCCGCCAGACCTGACGACGACAGCGTCCTGGCGCGTGTGACCGCCGACGACCTGGTGCAGTACGGGTTCATCCCCGAGCTGGTGGCGCGCTTCGGCGACATCGTGAAGCTGGAGCCACTGTCGGCCGCCGAACTCGACCGCGTGCTGGGTGACCTGCCGCAGTCGCCCCTGGTGCGCAAGCGGCGCTACTTCGAGCTGCATGGCGTGCGCCTCGAGGTGTGCGCCGACGCGCGGCAGGCCATGGTCGAACGCGCACGCGGCCAGGGCCTGGGCGCGCGCATGCTGGACCGCGTGGTGCGCGACGTGTTCGCGCCCTTGGACTTCGAGCTGCCCGAGCTGCGCGAGCGCGGCTTCGGCGCGGTGCGCATCACGTCCGAGATGGTGGCGGGCACGGCGAACGCCGTGCTGGTGCCGCTGGCCGAGCTGCCGGCGTGGGATCCGCCCACGCCGTCGGCTTCGCAGCTGCGCGATGGCGCCGTGCCGCGGCTGCCCATGCTGCCGCGCGTGGCCGACGTGGTGCGCGAGCGCCAGCAGCGCGGCGAGGCCACCCCGCCCGACGCCACGCCCGAGCCGCGGCCCGAACGGCGCAAGCCGCCGCGTCCCGAACCCGAGCAGGGCTCCGACGGCCCGACGTTGTTCGATCCCGAGAAGAGCTGAGTCGTGAAAGCGCCCGGCCCCGGTGAGCGTTTCACCGGGGCCGCGGTGCGCCACAGGGGCCTATTCGGAGTTCGATCGAGAACGCGGTCGTCTTGGTCGAGATCCCTGCTGGCCAGCCGAGTCGACTCATTCGCGGGTTCGTTTTCGCGGGCTGGCAATCAGGCGCGTGGTCACTTTGGCGCATGCGGATGCCGTGACCTAGCGGGCTATCATCGGCGGTGTCGAACGGGGCCGGACAACGAGCGCCCGTCCGTGATCGCGATTACCCGAGTGATGATGTGGAGTCGGACCGATGCGATGTCGCCGGATGATCATGATGGCCGTCTCGATGCTTACTCAGGCCTGCTTGGCCGCAGCTGAGCCGGGCCTGCGCTACATGCAGCCACATTCGGTAGCGCCGCTCTCAGAGTCGGCGAGGGGGCGGTTCGGCGAGGCGGCGCACGATCCGAAATTGGAGCCGTGGCAGCGGGACATCCTCGAGCGGTTGGCTATGGGAGAAAGGCCGGAGACCTTCGGGCACGCGCTGGGACCACGGCAGTCAAACGCTTCCGCCGCGGGTGAAGGTGCAGAGACGTGGATGCCGATTCCTGGGCCTGGGAGATATGGTCACAGCGAAATCTACGACCCCGTGCGGCACCGGTTGCTCGTCTACGGCGGGGCCACGGAGAGGAGCCTCACTGAAGGCGACCTGTGGACACTGTCTCTGACGGGAAAGCCGGTATGGACTGAGTTGCTTCCTGCGGGCTCTCCGCCGGCGGGCCGGTATGGACATAGCGCGATCTACGATCCGGTTCGAGACCGCATGGTTGTTTTCGGTGGTGTTGTGGACCTTCCCTGCCAACCCGGCCCAGGGACCTGTTCCCTGCCCACCAACAGCACCTGGGCCCTCTCGTTGACAGACCTTCGCTGGACGAAAATGAGTGACTTCGAGCTCGCGCCATCCGGCAGGACCTCGCACAGCGCCATCTACGATGCTGTACGCGACCGGATGGTCGTCTTCGGCGGATTCTCATCCACGGGCTCCAAGTGGAACGACACTTGGAGCCTCGATCTCTCGGGAGCAACGGGCTGGACGCGGTTGGCCAGTACTGCCCCGTTCTCTGGTCGGGCGGTCCATTCCGCGATCTGCGACCCTCGCAGGGACCGCATGGTCGTGTTCGGAGGTCTGGACTCGCGCGGTGCCCGCGGGGACCTCTGGGCCCTGTCGTTCGCGGACCTCGCGTGGAGCGAGATCGTCCCCGCCGACACGACGCGCGCTCCCGCCCGCTACGGCCACTCGGCGATCTACGATGACGTGACGGACCGGATGCTCATCATCGGTGGCCCACTGCAGTCGGGGTTCTGGTCGTTCTCGCTGGGCTCGAGTGTATGGTCGCGCCTCGATGCGCCCGCGGGAGCACTGCAACGGGTCTTCCACGCGGCGAGCTACGACGCTGTCGACCGGCGCATGTTGGTGTTCGGGGGTAGCTGGGTCGATCCGTATCAGGGAGACGCCTGGGCCTATCAGCTTGACCTCGGAACCTGGTCGCAAGTCATTCCGGCGAGCCAACCACCGCGTGGGCGTGCAGGGCACGTCGCCATCTACGACCCCCTGCGCCAGCGTATGATCGTCCAGGGGGGCTATAACGCCGAGTGCGAGTGCTTCTTCCACGACACGTGGCAGCTCTCGCTTGGACCGACTCCGGTGTGGTCGCCACTCGCCACGGTGGGTCCGGATCCGGTCGCGCGGGCGGGCCACGTCGCCGTGTACGACCCGGCGGGGGACCGGATGATCATCTTCGGTGGCGAAGTGAAGTGCGAGGACGGTGAGTACTGCAGTCGTCCTGGTAACGACGCGTGGGCGTTGTCCCTCGGGACCTCAAACCCGACGTGGGTGCCATTGTCGCCAGCCGGCGAGCTGCCGTCCGCCCGCTCGGGGGCAACGGCCGTGTATGACCCCTTGGGCCGGCGCATGGTTGTCTACGGAGGGTTCGACTTCTACACGATCGCATCCGACGTGTGGGCGCTCGAGCTGTCGGGCTCACCGGCATGGACGCCGCTCGCGACCGCGGGGATGTGGCCGGGAGTTCGCGTGGGGCACAGTGCGATCTACGAGCCGGTCGGCCGGCAGATGGTGGTGTTCGGTGGATTCGGTGCTGGCAACGAGACGCTGGCGCTCGAGCTGGCCGCGACGCCGAGCTGGCGGGTGCTGGTGCCCGGCTCGGCGGGTGACCCCGGGCTGCCTCCGCCGCGCGGGGATCACTCGGCGGTCTACGATCCCGCCGAGGGCCGCATGTTGCTCTATGGATATGACGATGGCACGGCTGAGAACAATGACGCGTGGGCGCTGTCGTTGGGGTCCGCGCCAACGTGGTCGCGCGTCACACTGTCCAACTCGCCACCGGTCGGGCGTGTGGACCATGCCGCGATCTACGATCCGGTGGGGCACCGCATGCTGATGCACGCGGGCGGCCGCGGCTACCTGTACGACACCTGGGTGTTGCAGTCGGAAGTCGGCATCCCGACCCCGGTGGCGCTGTCGCTGGTGAGCGCAACTGTGAAAGATGTCGGTGTCGAGCTGGAGTGGTTCTCAGCTGACGCGCAGGCGCTCGAGGCCACACTCTACCGGCGCACGGACGAGTCGGAGTGGCGAGCGCTGGCGAGCGTGTCGGCGGATGGCACCGGGCACCTGCGCTTCGTGGATCGTGCGTCGTGCGAGGGTGCAAGGGCGTGCTACCGGCTGGGCTACCTCGACCATGGTGTACAGAGGTTCAGTGCCGAGACGTGGGTGGAGCTGCCCGGGCGTGCGCTCGAGCTGGCCGGGTTGAGCCCGAACCCCGCGCTGGGCGAGCTGCTCGCATCGTTCTCGTTGGCCAGTGCGGCCCCGGCGCGATTGTCATTGCTCGATGTGACGGGTCGCGCTGTGGCGGTGCGGGAGGTCGGCTCGCTCGGTCCCGGGCGTCACACCGTGGCGCTCGGCTGCTCGAGTGGCGTCCCGGCCGGGGTCTACTGGCTGCGCTTGGCGCAGGGCGGACGATCGCTGAGCGTGCGCGGCGTGGTGATGCGGTGATCTGTGATCGAGCGCGGCGGCATCAGATCCTGACCAGTTGACCCTGCCCCCCCTGAAATAGGCCCTCGCTCGTAGTCCTTTCAGACTGCGAGCGACGGTGCTCTGGCGTCGCGCGTATCTCCCCGCCGATCGCCATTGCGGCACATGCCTAGAAGTGCACGCTCTCGCGGCCCGGCTCGGGCGCGGCCGGGGCCGTACTGTCGGCGGGCGCGAACACCTGGGCGGCCGCACCGCGCAGCTGCACGCGGAACGACATGGCGTCGGGTACGGCCTCGGGCGCCAGCCAGCCGTGCTCGGCCATCTTGCGCGCGATGAACGCCATCTGCGCGCGCGCCCACGGGCGCAGCTCGCCGTGCGCATCGACGCGCGAGCGCCAGCGGCTGGGGCTCGGCACCAACACCACCAGGAACAGCGCTTCGTCGAGCGTGAGGTCGTCGGGCGACTTGTCGAAGTAGAAGCGCGACGCCTCGCTGGCGCCGTGCACGCCCGGGCCCCACTCGATGATGTTGAGGTAGATCTCGAGCAGGCGGTCTTTGGACAAGCCCGTGAGATGTTCGATCACCCATGCCAGCACGACCTCCTGCCCCTTGCGCGACAGCGTGCGCTGGTGGCCCAGGAACAGGTTGCGCACGAGCTGCATGGTGATGGTGCCCGCGCCGCGCTTGAACGACCCCGCGCGCAGGTTGGCGGCCATGGCGAGCTGGATCGCCTCGGTGTTGAAGCCGCGGTGGCGGTAGAAGCCGCCGTCTTCGTTGGTGAGGAGCCCGTAGCGCAGCAAGAGGCTGATGCGGTCGATGGGGCGGTAGTTCGGGTTGGCATCCGACAGGTCGCGGTACACGATGCCGCGGGGCACGTGGATCTCGGCCAGGAACGGGCCGGCGAGGCGCCCCAGCCGCAACTGTGCGTCGGACTGGCCCAGCTGTAGGCCGTGCGGAATGACGTCGGCGGTGAAGCGCGTGCTGTCGGGCGCGGCCACGTTCACATCGAGGCTCGCGCGCCAGTCCCACGAGCCCTTCACGTCGAGATCGGCGAGCGGCCCCAACACGGCGCGCGGCACGCTGCGCTGCACCGCGCGCGCGGTGAGTTGGTCGACCTCGAGCGCCAGCTGGAAGCGCGGGCCCTTGGCCGCGACCTCGCCCGAGATACGCATGTCGGCCTGCCCGATGCTCATGTGCGTGCCCTGGGCCACGCGCAGCACGCGGGCGCGGCGGTCCTGCGTCACGCGGCCATCGATGGTGAACGCCAGCGGCACACTGCCGCGCTCGCCCTGCGGCACGCGGAAGCTGGCGCGCCCGGTGAGCCGGTCGTCGCGCTGCCACTGGAGCGCGGCATCGAACGGCACCGCGCGTTCGCCGCGCAGCGAGCCGGCGGCCGCGAACTGCAGCCCACCCGCCTGGTGCGTGAGCGTGAGTGCATCGATGCGCGCGAACAGCGAGTCGCCGCGCTGCACTTCGATGTCGCGCAGGCGAAGCTCCGGCAGCCGGCGCGCCGGCAGTAGCAACGCGTCGGCCAGCTGCTGGGTGGCGGCACGCACGCGCGGTGCCGCGGGGCCGCCCTTGGGGGCGTCGTCGGCCGTCTCGATGCTGTCTTCCTCGGAGACGTGCGAGGCGAGCGTGAAGTGCGCGTCTTCGAGCACGACGCTCGAGATGCGCGGCTTCCACGACAGCCCGCGGGCCCCGAGCGCCACCTGCACGCGCTGGGCACTCACCATGCGCGTGGCGTCGGAGGTGCGGTCCACGGTGAGCCCGCGCAGTTCCACCACCAGCGGCCACGACACGCTCAGCTTGTGCCAGCGGCCGTCGAGCCCGCGCTCGTGCAGCATGGCACGCAGCCGGCTGGCCGCGAGCGGCTCGATGAGCCACGGCAGCACGATGAACAGCGCCAGCACGGCGCCGGCCGCGAGGAGCACGCGGCGTGAGGGCACGAAGCGTTCGAGGTTCATGAGCGCGCGAGCCTACGCAGCCCGCGCACCGTGCGCCAGCGGAACATGCGCGGCGTGCTCCCCATGCGAAACCGGCCGCCCCCGTGTGGGAGCGGCCGGCATGGATCGGGGAGCGCTTGGGGCGCGGTCAGCGGACCGGCGTGACGCGTGCAGCCTGCCAGTCGCGCCAGAGTTCGGGGGCGTCCGCCACGAACGACGTGTGACGCGGCACCCAGCCCAGGGCTCGGCGAGCCTTGGCGGACGACACGGACAGGTCGTTCAACAGCGCTTCGCCGTAGCCGCCGTGCGAGCGCACCAGTTCGTCGGCCGACCACGACACCGCCTTGGACTTGGTGACCACGGCCACGGCCTCGGCCAGTTCCTTCACGGTGTGGTGCGATTCGTCGGCGAGCAGGAAGCGTTCGCCGCCATCGGCGTGTTCGAGCGCCAGCGCGTAAGCGTCGGCCAGGTCGTCGCGGTGCACGAGGCTCCAGTGCTGCGAGCCGTCGCCCGGATACGTGACCGTGCGTGAGTCGTGCGCTTCGGCGAACCAACCGCCCAGGATGCCGCGCTGCTCGCCGTACACCATACCGGGGCGCAGGATCACCACGTCGACTTCGTGAGCCGACAGGTCGAGCGCGATCTCTTCGTGCGCCGCACGCCACTGCACGATGTCGAGCGGAGCGAGCGGCGTGGATTCGTCGGCCTGGCCGTTGACGCCATGGCCATGCACCCAGATGCCGCTGGTGTAGAGCACGCGGCGCACGCGGCCATCCAGGGCCGCATGACGCAGCGCTTCGAGCGCCGCGTGATCGACGTCGGCCGCACCGTTCTCGGAATCGAACGCGCAGTGCACCGCGGCATCGCAGTTCTGCAGCACGCCGCGCCAGTCGTCGGTGCCCGCGAGATCGCCGAGCACGGGCGACACAGCCATGGCTGCGAGGGCCTTGGCGTTGTCGCGGCTGCGCGTGAGCCCGAACACCTGATGGCCCTTCTTGGCGAGCCGTGCGGCGACGACCGAGCCGATGTAGCCCGTTGCGCCGGTGACGAAGATGCGCTGGTTCGAAGTCGGTTTCATGGTCCTGTTCCCTCAGGCCCTTGCCGTGGCGGTGAGAGCACCGTTCCGGCTTTGTCATCCCGTTCTGTTTTCGGCTTCGCGGGTGCGGGCTTGAGTCCGTTGTCGGGGGAGGGTGTCCGTGTTGCTGATGGACTAACGCCTCGGATGCGGGGCTATTCCCCGGCGACCGTCAGGACTGGGTGAATCCGCCCACGACGTCACACGCGCGCGGGATGCGCGTGAAAAGGGGCCAGACCGAGTGCCGCGAAGGTGGCAAGTGGTACCCGCAGCACGCGAGCGCGCCGTCGGCTACTCCCCGCGGTAGGTGCAGCGCGCGGCTCACCTGAGGCTCAGACGTCTCGGACTGTCCCAGTGGGCGGCGAGTCCGGGTGCCTCAATGGATGACCACCATCTTTCCCGTGCGTGTTACGCCGTCGGCGGAGAGCTTGATCGCGTAACAACCAGCACGCAGATCTCGGGTGGGGACCTCTATGAGTCTTGCCCCAGGCGAGGTCAGTCTGCGGGGAACCGAGTGGACCATGCGGCCCTGTAGGTCGAATACCTGCAGATCGACCATGGCGACTTTGCCGAGGCCGAAGCGCACGAAGCATCTCTCGGAGGCCGGGTTCGTGAGAGCGAGTTGCCCCAGGGTTCCGGGGAGCACAGGCGGCTGGCCTGATCCATGTGAATCAAATTGCGAAACGGCGGCGATCAGCGAGACTGCGGTGTTGCCGACGCGCTGGATCCTGCCGCCCACCAAGAGACCAGCGGTTCCCCAGCCGAGCGACCACACGGTCCCGTTGGCATCGGCCCTCCAATCGAGCGGCTCGCCTGTTCCCGGGTCAACGGCGGCGAGGTTCTCCCTTGGCACGCCGTTGATGCTGAAGAATCGCCCGCCGAGGTAGACCGCATTGTCGCGTGCTATGACGCGCCAGAGTGTGGGTCCGGTGTCGACCGCATAGAGGTCAGCACGCCAGGGAAGTACTTGGGCCGTTCTGGTGTCGACTGCTGCGGCGCAGGATCGAGACTGAGTCCCAACATGATCGAACCCGCCACCGAGGTAGATGACCGAGTCTGTGGCAGCGAGGCACTCGACGAACGAGTTCGGCTTCGGGTCCCAGGGTGTGACTGTACCGATCTGCGTATCGGTGGCCCCTGCATAGAGTCGCACTGTGTCACCCAATCGACTGAAGGCTCCCCCCAGCAACACGCGATCGGTCTGGGGGAGAATGGCGGACACGATGTCGTTCGGTCTTGGGTACCAGGCCGTGGCGGCGCCCGAGTTGCGGCTGATGGCCGCGACGTAGGCTCGTGCGGAATCGCCAATCAGCCCGAACTGCCCTCCCGCGTATAGCAGTGACTCGGTCACCGCCATGCTCCATACCGTCCCCGAGCATCTGGGCGCCCACGAGGTCACTTCCGAGGTGGCCGAGTCGATCTCCGCGAGGAACGGCCTAGCGACACCGTTGACGTGTTGGAAATCACCACCGATGTAGATTCGGCCGTGATCGACCGCGAGGGCCCTGACATAACCATCGATGTCGGCGACCCAACCGGTGGGGGCCCCGGTGTCCACGTCGAATGCAGCGACACCGCGCCTGCTGATCCTGTCCCCGACGGAGGTGAAGAATCCACCGAAAAACACATGCTTGCGATCCGATGAGATCACCCAGATGCCGTCGTTCGGGGCCATGTGCCAGGAACTGTCTGCCGTCGCAGTGCGAGTGTCGATGGAGGCGGTTGTGGGATTCCGGAGGGTCGGGAGTCCGCCTATGTGCGTCACGGCTCCTGCGAGATAAAGCCGCCCGTCGTGAAGTGCGAGGTAGGTGATGATGGCGGGGAAGCCTTCCGCCGCGACCGGCTGCGGATCCCAATCAAGGACTGCGCGCTGGCTCAGTGAGATTGCTGCCAGGCTGTTACGACTACGGCCGCCAATGCTATCGAACACGCCCCCAACGTAGAGAGTGTCGTGGCTCAGGGCGAGGCCAACGGCGTCTGCGGGGATGAATCGATCCGGGATGCTCTGCACGAGTTGGGGGTCCCAGGAGGTGGCACTACCGGTGCGCATATCCACTGCGCCTAAGCAGTAGCGCCCCGCACCACCCAGGCCGACGAACCGGCCGCCGACGATGACGGTGTCTTGGTAGGCCGCCAGTGCATAGATGTATCCGCCCGCCCCGGGGTTCCACGGCAGTAGTTCGCCCCCACGCAGGTCAAGCGCGGCGAGGCCCAGGCGAGGGGCGCCCGCCACTTGCGTGAAGTAGCCCCCCATGAAGAGAGTGTCGCCTCGTGAGACCATGCTAACAATGCCTTGGTCAGTTCCAGTGGCCCAGGGCAGAGCTACCCCTGTGTAGAGGTCGACGGCCCCGATGTTGTCTCGCTGGGTGCCAGCGAGCGTGGTGTAGGCACCCCCAACCACCAGCGTGCGGCCCTGGATGACCAGCGACTGGACGATGCCATCCGGGTCTGGGGCCCAGTCCGCTACCCTTCCGTCAGCGAGTATGTGCGCGAGATTGCGTCGTGGCTTGCCCTCGACTCCCGTGAATTCACCGCCGACGAACCAGCCATCCGCGCCGTCCGGGATCGCCGCGTACACGAATCCCGCGACCGCGGGAAATCCCGGCGCCTTCGCACCCGTGGTGGGATCCACCGGGATCCCACCACCGACCACTGACTGAACCGCGCCGAAGTCACCGCCTGCGTAGACGGTGTGGCCGGATTGTGCAATGCCGTTGACGATGCCACCAGCCTCTGGCCCGGAGCGGTTCAGGCTGACGGTCTGAGCCAGTGCGAAAGCTGGAAGCAGGCACAGGCCAGCTAGTGCACAGAACAGCGCGTCGAGTGTTGTGGTTGCGCGACGGTACCCAAGCCCGGCCATGCGAGACTCCTTCGACCGCGGCCCTGCCGGAATCCTTGGTGCGTGCATGCTGACCAAGCTCCCCGGGAAGGCCCGATCCGTCGAACACAAGTTTAATACTATCTTCGGGGTCGGCGAGAGGCCTGTTTGGTCAAGGTGCGATGAGCCGATCATCCTCGGCTCACGGATGGAGTCGTCCCGCCGGCGGCCTGCGAGCTCGCGACGATCGAGGCGAGGTACTGGCCCCCGGCATCGAGTCCCTGATCAAGGGACGCGGCCGTTCGAGCGGCAAGTACTGACGGAGCTGGGTGACGATTCGAGCGGAGGCCGATAGCCTGGCTCAACTTCATGTGGCCCCACCGCCAGTACCCGACGTGCGCCCCGGCGGCTACTCCCCGCGGTAGGTGCAGCGCGCGGTGCAGGTCTCGTGCACGGTGATCGCGTGCAGGTGCGGGACCAGCGAGCCCAGGCGGTTCCACAGCCAGTGGGCGAGCACTTCCGACGTGGGGTTCTCGAGCCCGGGCACGTCGTTCAAGACCCGGTGATCGAGTTCCTGCTTCAGCACAGGCTCCACGCGCGCCGCGATCTCGCCGAAGTCCACCAGCCAGCCGAGCTTGGGGTCGACCTCACCCTTCAGGCACACCTCGATGCGATAGCTGTGGCCGTGCATGCGGAAGCACTTGTGATCCGCCGGCACCATGGGCAGGCGGTGGGCCGACTCGAAACGGAACTCCTTCACCAACTCGATGCGCACGGCGATCGGTCCTTGTTCTGTGGGTCAGGCGTAGCGCGTGGGGTCCGGGACCCCGGCGTCGCGGAAGCCCTTGGCGCGGAGCAGGCAACTGTCGCACGCGCCGCACGCGAGCCCCGCGGGCGAGGGATCGTAGCATGAATGCGTGGCCGCATAGTCCACGCCCAGCGACAGGCCCAGCTGGATGATGCCGGCCTTGTCGAGCTGCATGAGCGGCGTGTGCACGGTGAAGCGCGCGCCCTCGACGCCCGCGCGCGTGGCCAGGTTGGCCATGGACTCGAACGCGCGCACGAACTCGGGCCGACAGTCGGGGTAGCCCGAATAGTCGAGCACGTTCATGCCCGCGACGAGCTCGGTGGCCTGCACCGTCTCGGCGAAGCCGAGAGCCACGCAGAGAAACACACTGTTGCGCGCCGGCACGTACGTGATGGGAATGGCGCTCGCCATGGCGGTTTCGTCGCGCTGCTTGGGCACCGCGAGGTCGGCGGTGAGCGCCGAGCCGCCGATGGCGCGCAGGTCGATGCGCACCACGCGATGGTCGGTGACGCCGAACGCTTTCGCCACGCGGGCCGCGGCCTCGAGTTCGACGCGATGGCGCTGGCCATAGTCGATCGCCAGCGTGTGGCAGGCGAACCCCTGCGCGCGCGCCCACGCCAGGCACGTGGTGGAGTCGAGTCCGCCCGAGAGCAGCACCACACAGGACTTGCTCATACGCCGCGCTTGGCTCCCCACAGCCACACGTGCAGCCGCGGCGACAGCCGCAGGCCCTCGCGCACGCACAGCTCGGCCAACGACAACGCGCGTTCGCGCAGCGCGGCATCGGTGAGCCCTTCGGGCATGAGCAGCACGCGCTCGCGCGGCAGCTCGTGTTCGCGGATCAAGCGCAGCGCCGCGTCGTCGTCGCCGGTGGCCACCACCAGCTTGATGGTGGTGCGCGGGTCGGCCACGAAGCGCGCGCGATGCGCCCAGGTGTCGGCCCAGCGCTCGGTGACGCCGGGCAGCTTGGGCGACCACATGTAATGCACGCGCTCGTGCTGGAGCGGCGGTGCTTCGAGCCCGCTCGTCTCGACCTCGATGCGCGGCCACTGGCCCGCGGCGGCGATCAGCAGCCGGTCGACGCCCGGGTGCGACAGCGGCTCGCCGCCCGTGAGCACCAGCAGCGGCGCGTCGCCCAGCGCGCGCAGCTCGGCGAACGCCGCAGCCACGGTGAGCTCGCGCCCACCCGCGGCGTCCCAGGTGTACTTGGTGTCGCACCAGCGGCAGCCCACGTCGCAGCCCTGCAGCCGCAGGAAGTGCGCGGGCGTGCCGGCCGAGGGGCCCTCGCCCTGGAGCGAGCGGAAGACCTCGGCGACGCGCAGCGTCGGGGTGGTCGGGAGTGCGTCAGGCGCGGCGGGCGAGCTCAGGGCTTCTCGAACTCCCCGGGTGCCCACGACGACACCGTCTCGACCTTGTTGGTGAAGATGTTGGTGGAGTCGCGGACGTGTTCCGTGGGGAACCACAGCCCGTCGTGCTGCTCCCAGCCGCCCCACGTGTAGCCCACCGGCGGCGGCGCGTCGCCCTCGAGCACCATCTCCCAGTGCTTCACACGATGGTCGGCGCGATCGACGAACACCCAGTAGTGGTCGCCCGGCGTGAGCCCCACCTGGCCGAACGACAGCGCGAGCTTGTCGAACGTGGCGCCTGCGATGGTGGTGTCGCCCGCCATGGTCAGCGTGACGCCCGGGTCGCGCAGCTTGTACGGCATGAGGAACCAGTAGGTGTCGTTGATCCACAGCGCTTCGGCGCGCTTGATGAGCTTGTGCAGCGAATCGCCCTCGATGGCCGTGCCGTTGACCCACGCCATGCCGGAGTTGGTGTCACCCACCGTGTGGATGAACGTGAACGACTGGCCCTGGCGATTCACGCCATCGACGCGGTGCTGGCCCGTGAGCTTGTTCCACGCATGACGGCGCGACGACTTCACGGTGTCGCCCACCTGCACGCCGAACGTCCAGCGCAGCCCGGCGAGTGCGTCCCATTTCGCCTTGCCGCCGAGCGCGTCCATCACCTGATCGGCGACGGCGACCGCCTTGGGATCGGAGCCGCCCAGATCGGCGGCCGGCTTGGACTGGCAGCCCACCATCGCCAACAGAGCCGCGAGCGCAGCGAGCGGTACCACCCTGCGAACAAGGGCGCGCACTAGTGCTTACCGCCGTGGTGCAGCTCGAACGACTTCTCGCAGTTGAAGCACTTCCACGCGTACGTGTCCTGCCCCGCGGGCCACAGTACGAAGTCATGCCGGCCACAGCCCGGGCACGAGATGCGCTCGCGGCCACCGGTCTTCGACGCATTGCTGCTGGACGTGCTCATGAGGTTCCTCGCGTTGTGGAAGGGCGTTCCGGCCACGCCGGCGCGCGCCACGACAGGCGCGGGCAGCCGGGAACGGGCTCGGGCGGGGAGTATAGACGCGCGGGGAAGCCGGGGCGAAGCGGCGGGGACTGCTGACTAGCGCCCGCGCCGCGCCCTTCTGGCGTACACGCCAAGGCAGCGGTCCTGCACCACGCGGTAGCCGGCGGCGGCCAGCCGGGCGGCCGCCGGCTACCGCCTG
>JBEBGT010000407.1:0-3742 GCA_040081365.1 Candidatus Eiseniibacteriota bacterium
CGCCAAGCGCTATGGCGAGCTGCAGGCCGTGCGGCCGCTGTCGTTCGAGGTCCGGCCGGGCGAGATCTTCGGATTCCTGGGCCCCAATGGCGCGGGCAAGACCACGACGCTGCGCATGCTCATGGGCATCACCGCGCCGGATTCGGGCGAGGTGCGCTTCGAGGGCGAGCCGCGACTCGATCGGTCCCGCGTGGGCTACCTGCCGGAAGAGCGCGGGCTGTTCGAGGACTCGCCGGTGCTCGAGACCGCCGTGTACCTGGGCGAACTGCGCGGGATGAGCCGGGCCGCGGCGCGCGCTGCGGCGGTGCCGCTGCTCGAGCGGCTGGGGCTCGCCGACCGCCTTAAAGAGAAGGTGAACACGCTGTCCAAGGGCAACCAGCAGAAGGTGCAGTTGGTGGGCGCGCTCTTGCATCGTCCGGCGCTCGCGGTGCTCGATGAGCCGTTCTCGGGGCTTGATCCGCTCAACCAGGAGCTGTTCGTCGAGCTCATGCGCGAGCTTCGCGATCGCGGGGCAGCCGTGCTGTTGTCGGCGCATCAGTTGGATCTGGTCGAGCGCTTGGCCGACCGGTTCCTGCTCATCTCGCATGGCCGCGCCGTGCTCTCGGGCACGCTCGCGGACATCCGGCGTCAGGCGGCGGGCGGTGTGGACGACGTGGTGCAGTTGCACTTGGCGCCGCGCAGCGGCCATGCGTTCGATGTTGAGGCGCTGCGCGCGACGCTCGCGGCGTTGCTGCCCGGGGGCCGCGCCGAGTTGCGCGACGTGACGCCCGCGAGCGCGCGCATCGACCTGTGGCTGCCGAGCGGCACGGACCTGGGCCCGCTGCTCAGCGTGGCCGCGCAGCACGCGCAGGTGCACCGGGTCGAGACGCGGCGCTTGCCATTGCACGAGATCTACCTGCAGGCGGTCCGCGCCACGGGCGACCCGCTGGCCGCAACCGAGGTGACCCATGGCGCGTGAACGCCGGCCCGACTGGTGGCCCGTGGCCCGCTGGGAGTTGCTGCGCATCGTGCGCCGGCCCGACTTCATCCTGTCGGTGGTGCTCACACCGCTCATCGCGATCGGCATGAGCGTGGGCATGGGTGCGCTGACCAAGGGCCGCACGCACACCGTGGCCGTGGCGCGGGTCGATTCCGCCGGAGTGGTCACCGCGCGCGGCGACTCCGCGTTGCCGCCGCTCAAGGGTATCCGTTGGCTCGATCCCGGCGACGCGGCGGGCGATACCACGGCGCTCGCCGCCGCCGTGCGGGACAAGCGCTTCGAGGCAGCACTCGTGCTACCGGCGAGTCTTGGGGGCGACGAGCCCGAGGTGCATCTGGTGACGCGCCGCGACGGCGCGTTCTGGACCCGGGCGCTCGAGCCCCACGTGGCCGAGCAGCGCCTGCGGGAGCGCGCCGCCGCGTTCGGCCTGAGCGCGGCACAAGTGACCTCGCTCGGCACTGAGCCGCGTTGGCGGCGGCACGTCAGCATTCTCGAGACCCGCGGCGACCGGCGCGGTGCGCGCCTCGTGACGCTCGTGATCCTGATGCTCATGGTGACCGTGCTGCTCACCAGCATCTCGTACCTGATGGTCGGCATCAGTGGCGAGAAAACGGCGCGCGTCACCGAAGTCGTGGTCTCGGCGGTCTCGCCCCAAGCCTGGATGGACGGCAAGATCCTCGCGTTCACGGCGATCGGACTCATCGTCGGCATCGTGTGGGCCGGCTCGCTGTTGATGATCGCGGGTCCCATGAGCTTCGCGTTGCCCGGGAGCATCGATGCGAGCTGCCTGCTCGTGACCCTGCTGTACGCGACGCTCGGCCTGCTGCTCTACAACGCGTTCATCGCCGCGCTCATGGCGTCGGCGCAGAACATGCAGACGGCCTCGCGCTGGCAGGGCAGCTTCGTCATGCTGCCGTTCCTGCCGTTGGCGTTCCTGGGTGCGCTCATCGATGCACCCGATGCGCCCTGGCTCGTGGTCGTGTCGCACATCCCGTTCTTCTCGCCGGTCATGCTGCCGGCCCGCATGGCGCTTTCCGCCGTGCCAGCTTGGGAACTCGCACTGGGGATCGTCGTCCTGGCTGCGAGCTTCTGGCTCATGCGTCTCGTGGCGGGCCGTGTCTTCCGCACCGGCATGCTGATGTACGGGAAGGACATGACGCTGCCCGAGATCATCCGGTGGGCGCGGGTGAAGTAGGGGACTCGCGACGCACGGGTGTATTGCTGGCGCTCGTGCAACGTGGATCGCGAAGAATGTGATTGACAGCCGTTCGGGTGCGATGTGGTCGTGCTCCGAGGCTCGCGCTCAGGGCGCGGTACAACGTGCGTAGCGCCCGTGTGCAGCGGCTTTCGCGTTGCGGGACTTTGAAAATGCCATCGAGCGCCACGTTGTGCGTTGTGCGCGCAACGTCCGCACTCCGATCTGCCCGTGCTAGTATTCGCACCTGCCCCCGCCACCGAGCCCCCGGTGCGGAGTGTCGTTGTGATCGACATCAAGCCCGTTGCACCGCGGCCGAGCGCGCCCGGCGACTCGTGCCGCCACGACCTGCAGTCCTGCATGCTCCAGTCCCGTCGCGTGTCGCGGCTGCCGAGTCCCGCGCTGCTGGC
This sequence comes from Candidatus Eiseniibacteriota bacterium, assembly GCA_040081365.1. Lineage (GTDB taxonomy): Bacteria > Eisenbacteria > RBG-16-71-46 > RBG-16-71-46 > RBG-16-71-46 > JAIOPA01. The sequence continues at coordinate 2,585 of JBEBGT010000407.1, forward strand.
GGAGTTCACCGGCACGCTGGCCCGCGACCGCGGCACGACCGTGGACCTGCTCATCCAGATCGGCGAGATCGAGGCGCGGCGGCTGTATGTGGGCAAGGCGTGCGCCGACATGTACGCCTATTGCACGCAGGTGCTGCACATGTCCGAGAGCACCGCGACGCGGCGCATCCGCGCGGCGCAGGCAGCGCGCCGGTTCCCCGTGATCCTGCCGATGATCGCCGAGGGCAAGCTGCACCTGTCGGCCGTCTCACTGTTGGCCAAGCACCTCAAGGCCGGGAACGTGGCGGAACTGCTGGCCGAGGCCACGCACAAGAGCAAGGCCGAGGTCGAGCGGATGGTGGCGCGCCGGTTCCCCAAGCCGGACGTGGCGACGAGCGTGCGCGCGCTGGACCCGCCGAACGCGGTTTGCTCGCCGACCGCGCAAGTCGTTGCGAACATTGCGGCCCAATTGTCACCGGTGACGGTTGTCCCAATGAAATCGAGCGATATCGCTAACTCGACGGGGCCACTTCTCGCGGAGGCCGAGGGGCGTGCAGTGCGGCAGGTGGTCGCCCAGGTCGTGTCGATGGCGGCGGCCAGTGGCGGCTCGGAGCCGATGCCGGAGCAAGCGCTGGCGCGCATCGCCGACGCCGTCACGCACACGATCGTGAGCGCGGCCGCCACGGTGGCGCCGGCGCCTGACGCGGCGCCCGAGCGGGTCACGCCGCGCTCAGCCGGCCGCTACGCCTGGCAGCTCACCGCGGACCAGGAGATGCAGGACCTGTTCGAGGAAGCGCGCGACTTGATCGGCCACGCCGATGCACACGATCTGGCCGCCGTGCTCAAGCGCGGGCTGCGGGCGCTCGTCGAGACACTGCGCAAGGCGCGCTACGCCGCGACGTCGAAGCCGCGCGCGACGCCCGCCAACGCGAACGGCCGGCACGTGCCGCACGCCGTGGTGCGTGCCGTGGTCGCGCGCGACGGCGGCCAGTGCACGTTCGTGAGTCCCGACGGCCGGCGCTGCACCGAACGCAAGGACCTGCAGCTCGACCATGTGATCCCATTCGCACGCGGCGGTAAGACCACGGTGGAGAACCTGCGCCAGATGTGCCCTGCGCACAATCAGTACGAAGCGGAGCGCGTGTTCGGGAGGGCGCACATGGACGCGCAGCGTGAGGC
>JBEBGT010000408.1:0-3721 GCA_040081365.1 Candidatus Eiseniibacteriota bacterium
ACGACCACTGCGACGCGCTGCTCACGCTGGCCACGTTCCCGGGCATCGAGGGCGAGACGTTCAACATCGGTGCCCAGCACGAGCTCGACGTGCTCACGATCACGAGCACGTTGCTCCAGCTGCTGGGCAAGCCCGCGACGCTGGTGCGCTATGTGGAAGACCGCCCCGGCCACGACCGGCGCTATGCCGTGGACTCGAGCAAGCTCACGCGGGTGACCGGCTGGAAGCCGGCGATCCCGTTCGAGCAGGGCATCCGCCAGACCGTGGAGTGGTTCCAGGCCAACAAGCCGTGGTGGCAGGCGATCAAGAGCGGTGAGTTCCGCGCCTACTACGAACGCATGTACGGCCAGCGCAAGGTGCTCGGCGAGGTGAAGGCTTGAGGAGCACGCGGCGCGCGCTCGGCATCCTCGCGCTGTGCCTGTGTGCCGCCGTCCGCGCGCACGCCCAGAGCGGCATCCTCGACCAACTGGGCGCGGTCGGCGCCGGGCGGAACGTGCTCGCCCCGAATCCCGGGCCGCCGGCGCTCGCCGCGATGAGCGCCCCGATCGATCCCGCGGAATACGTGGTCGGCCCCGGCGACTTGTTGCAGATCAATCTGGCTGGCGGGGTCACACGTTCGTGGGATGCCATGGTGCTGCCCGAGGGCACGCTGTACGTGCCGAGCGTGGGCTCGGTCACCGTGACGGGCATGACCCTGATCGACGCGCGGCGCGCGGTGCTCCAGCGCATTTCGACGGAGTATCGCGGTGTCTCCATCGACCTGAGGCTGCTCCGACCGCGCAACCTGCTCGTCTACCTGTCGGGTGAGACGAGCCGCCCCGGCGCGCTCGAGGTCTCGGCCGCGAGCCGGGCGAGCGAGATCCTGGTCGAAGCGCTGTTCACTCCAAGCGCCTCACGCCGCAACATCGAGATCCGCCGTCGCACGCCGCAGGGCGAGACGAGCCTGCGCGTGGATCTCATGCGGTTGCGGCTCACCGGGCGTATCACTTCGGACCCGCTGCTGCGCGAGGGCGACGTCCTCTATCTGCCGCGAGTCGCCGGGGACGTGGCGGTCGACGGTGCGGTCGGCCGCGCCGGTCGTTACGAGCTCACACCGGGGGACAGCCTGCACACCCTGCTGGCGCTCGCAGGCGGGCCTCTCCCGGAATCCACCGACCAGGCCGTGCTCGTACGCTTCCTCGATGCCACCCACACGGACTCGCTGTCGTTCAGTGTGAGTGACGTGCTCGCGCACCGCTTCGATGTCGCGTTGCGCGCCGGCGATCGTGCGTTCCTCTACTTCCAGCCGCGCTACCACTTCCTCGAACAGGTCGGGATCTCGGGTGAGGTCCTGCGGCCGGGATCGTATCCGCTGCTGCCCGGCTTCTCGCGCCTGTCCGACCTCGTGCGCGCATCGGGTGGCTTTCTGCCGACGGCCGACCTGGGCGCCCTGCGAGTGATCCGCACGGATCCGCAGGCCAGCGGCGGGAACGCGGAGTTCGATCGGCTCTCGCAGCTCGGGCGCAACGACATGACCGCCTCGGAATACGAGGCGATGCGTGCCCGCGTCACCGCGAGCCGCGGGGAGTTCCGGTTGGATTGGGCCCGCGTGAAGCCGGGTGGCGACCTCGACCTCACGCTGCGGCCCGGGGACATGATCCGGGTCGATGCCGTTGGCGCGTCCGTGCGGGTGGAGGGCGAGGTGCGGCAGCCCGGGATCGTCCGCTACGAGGCCGGCCGGCACGCCATCGACTATGTGCGGCTTGCTGGCGGATTCTCCGACCGGGCGCAGCGCGGCAAGGTGCGCGTGAAGCGCGCCGTGACCGGCCAGACGATCCTGGCCAAGGATGTCGGCGCGCTCCAACCCGGGGATCTCGTCTGGGTGCCGGAGCGTCCCGAGAGTGCGGTGTGGCAGAACACGCAGTCCCTGCTGCTCGTCGTCGCGCAGGTCGCCACCTTCATCGTGGCCGTGCGCCGCTAGGCCGGCCGCCCCTGTCCGCCACCCCACCCGAGCGGGGTGCCCCGATGGTCCTGTCCGTCCAGTACATGCGGGCGATCGCCGCGTTTTTGGTGGTGATCCACCATTGCGCGTGGAAGGGGCGGCAGTACTCGTCCGACCCCTGGGGTGGATTCACGGTCGGGGAGTGCGGCGTCGACCTGTTCTTCGTCATCTCGGGCTACATCATGTGCCGGGCCACGAGCGGCCGGCGCATCTCGTTTCCGGCGTTCATGCGTGCGCGAGCGTTACGCATCCTGCCGCTCTATTGGCTCCTGAGCCTCGTCGCGCTTGGCGTGTTCCTGGTCGCGCCGCAGTGGGTCAACAGTCAGGGCGGCGAGACGCGCATCCTGGACTCCTTCCTGCTGTGGCCCTCGGGTGCGCGCTTCCTCATCAACAATGGCTGGACGCTCAGCTACGAGTTCCTGTTCTACGGGATCTTCGGTCTCGGCCTGCTCCTGCCCGGGATCTTCCGGCTGGGTGTGCCGATGCTGGCGATCGTGATGCTGGTGACGAGCGCCCGCTGGCTGCCGGCCGGCAACGCAGCCGTCGCGTTCCTCACGCACCCCCTGTTGCTCGAGTTCGCCATGGGAATGGCGGCGTACGTGTTGCTGTCGCGCACGGCTTGGACGCGGGCCTGGTCCTACGCGGCGACTCTCGTCGGCGCCGCCGGGCTGGCGTGGGTGAACCAGCACGGGCCGCTCGGCGCCCGGCCCTTCTATTACGGAGTGCCCTGTGCGCTGCTGTTCCTGGGACTGGTGGGGCTCGAGGAGGACTTCGTCCGCCAGCGCAGTGCACCGTGGAGCAGGTTCTTGCATGCCATCGGGGACTCGTCCTATTCGCTCTACCTGGTGCACTCGTTCGCGCTCGGCATCGGCGTGATCGCGCTGCGTGCCGTCGGGCTCACGCGTCACGGCCATGCGTTCGCCCTCGGATTGGCTTTCGTGTCGCTGGTCGCCGGGCTGGCTTGCTACCATGGCGTGGAGCAGCCACTGTCCCGCTTCCTGAAGCGCGCGTTCGCGCCCCGCACCGTTCCCGGAGGAACCTCGATTGGGCACCGTGACGCCTGAGTCCCCAAGGCCTGCCGCGCCTGCCCGCGCCTCGGTTGACGGCCAGACCGGCCGGCAGCGTGAGGCCGTGCGGGCGTTCTATGACGAGGTCGGTTGGCACGCCGCCGCGGACGCGGAAGGCTTCGAGGACGGCCGGCGTTTCGACGAGGTGAATCCAGCAACCGCGGTTTACGTGCGCGACTGCCATCGCCGGGTGGGCGAGGTGCTCGAGCGCGAGGGCAACCTGTTCCTCGATGCGGCCTCCGGCCCGGTGCAGTTCCGCGAGTATCTCGAGTACTCGCGCGGCTTCCGCCATCGCGTGTGCGTGGACCTGTCGTTGCGCGCCCTGCGCGCGGCGCGGGAACGGCTCGGGGCGCACGCACTGTGCGTGCAGGCGGATGTGGCTCGGCTGCCGTTCCGGCCCGGCAGCTTCCGCGCCGGCGTGTCCCTGAGCACGATCTACCACGTGCCGGCGGACGACCAGGCTGCGGCGTTCTGCGAGCTCGACCGGGTCGCGGCCCCGGGGGGACGGATCGCCGTCGCGTACTCGTGGGGCAAGTTCTCGGCGCTCATGTTGCTGCCCGACGCGCTGCCGGCCAAACTCGCGAGCCTGTTCCGCCGCCGTGGTAACGGCGCTGGCGAACCCGAGCTGTACTTCCATCCGCGCTCACCGTGGTGGTTCCGGCGCGAGGTGGCG
>JBEBGT010000409.1:0-3701 GCA_040081365.1 Candidatus Eiseniibacteriota bacterium
GCCATCCAGCTCACGCTGCTCGGTTCGGGCATCGGGCTGGTGGCGGCGTTCGGTGTCACACGCTTCATGCAGAGCATGCTCTTCGGGGTCCGGCCCGATGATCCGCCCACGTTCGTGGGTGTCACCCTGATCCTTGCCCTCTGTTCCGCGGTGGCCGCCTGGCTGCCGACGGCGCGGGCGGTGCGAGTGGACCCCGTCGTGGCGCTGCGCCACGAATAGGAGAAAGGCCGCGATGGAGATCTTGATCCAGGACCTGCGCTTCGCCCTGCGTTCACTGCGGCGCACCCCGGGCTTCACCGCCGTCGTGGTGGCCGTGCTGGCATTGGGCATCGGCGTGAACACCATGATCTTCAGCATGGTGTACGGCGTGATGATGCGCCCGTGGCCGTTGCCGGACTTCGGGCGCGTCATGACCATCCTCGAGTCGAACCCGGCGCAGGACACCAAGGACGCCTCGGTGTCGTGGCTCAACTACGAGGACCTGCTTGCGCGCAGCAAATCGTTCTCGGCGATCGGCGGCTACTGGGACGGCAATGGCAATGTGACGATCGGTGAGGAACCCGAGCAGATGCAATACGCGAACATCTCCTCGGGCGTGCTTCCCGCACTCGGCGTGCGCCCGGTCCTGGGTCGCGGTTTCACGCGCGACGAGGAGGTGTACGGCCAGAACTGGACCGTGGCGCTGATCAGCGAGCGGGTGTGGCACAAGCGCTTCGGCGGCGCGCCGGGCGTGCTCGGCCAGACCCTGCGCATCAATGGCCGTGTGCGCACCATCGTGGGCGTGCTGCCCAAGGACTTCCACTGGCCCGAGGTCGCCGACTACTGGATCCCCACGGCCATCTCCGAGGAGGATCGCGCGCGGCGTGAGGATCACAACATGCAGATCGTGGCGCGGCTCCGGGATGGCGTCACGATGAAGCAGGCCAACGCCGAGGTCGCCGGCATCTACAAGCAGCTTGTCCAAGAGAACCCGGTCGACCTGAAGGGCTGGTCGGGGCGCGTGGACGGCTACATGGCCCAGTCGCGCAGGGGCATGCGCGTCATGATGACGATCATGTCGGTAGCGGTGGGTCTGGTGTTGCTCATCGCGTGTGCAAACGTCGCCAACCTCATGCTCGCCCGGGCGGCTGCCCGCAAGCGTGAGATGAGCGTGCGGCTGGCGCTGGGGGCGTCGCGCGGGCGTGTGATCCGCCAGATGCTCACCGAGAGCGTGCTCTTGTCGCTCGCAGGGGCAGGGTTGGGAACGGTGCTCGCCATCGCGGGAAACCGCATCTGGATCGGGATGATTCCGCTCGAGATCCCGTTCTGGCTCAAGTTCCAGATCGACGCGCCGGTGCTGGCGTTCACCGTCGCTTTGTCGACGCTGTCCGCGGTGGTGTTCGGGCTGCTGCCCGCGTTGCATGCCTCCGATGCGCGTTTGTCCGAGGCGCTGCGCGAGGGCAGTGCGCAGGCGGGCACGGGTCGCGACCGCGGCCGCGCGCGCAACGCGCTCGTGGTGGCCGAGGTCGCGTTGTCGCTGGCGCTGCTCGTGGCTTCCGGGCTCATGGTGCGCAGCCTGTTCGCCATGATGGACAGCGAGCGACTGGTGCAGACCGACGGCATCTACACGGCGCGCTTCCTGTTGCCGATCGCGACCTGGCCCGGAGACTCGGCACGCCGCGTGTTCTGCGACCGCGTGGTGCCGCTTGCACGGCAGTTGCCGGGTGTGCGTTCGGCTTCGATCGTGAATCTGCTGCCGCTCAACCGCAACAGCAACGGCACGCAGGTGTACACCGAGAACGGCGCGCGCAACGACAAGGAGCGCGGGCTGCGCACGAACTTCACCGAGTGCTACCCGGATTACTTCCAGACGCTGGGCATCCGGTTGGTGAAGGGGCGTGACTTCACCATGGATGATGGCCCCGGCGCGCCGGCGGTGGCGATCGTGAACGAGTCACTCGCCAAGGCCTTGTGGCCGGGCAAGGACCCGCTCGGGCAGCGCTTCAACCTGGTGGGTGACGGCCGCAAGCTGGGCTGGCGCACGGTGGTTGGCGTGGTGGCGGACGTGCCACAGAACCTCGAGGACAACGAGCGCGTGTCCGCGGTCATGTTCGTGCCGCACCGGCAGGAACCCGATCAGACCATGAGCTGGGTCATCCGCGTGGATGGCGATCCGGCGGCGTTCGCCGGCGAGATGCGCCGGTTCATGCGCACGCAGACTTCCGATGTGCCGCTCACCGACGTGCGCAGCATGCATGACGCGGTGCAGTTCGCGGTCTGGACGTCGCGGTTGTTCGGTTCGCTCATGGCGGTGTTCGCGATCCTGGCGCTCATCATCGCCGCGGTCGGCCTGTACGGTGTGATGGCGTACTCCGTGGCCCAGCGCACACAGGAGATCGGCATCCGCATGGCGCTGGGTGCCCAGAGCCGCGACGTGGTGAACCTGGTGGTCGGGCAGGCGCTGCAGCTCATGGGCCTGGGGGCCGGCATCGGCTTCGCCGCGGCCTATGGCCTGTCACGGTTGATCGCCAGCCAGTTGTTCGGGATCTCGGCCAGTGATCCGCCCACGTGGATCGGCGTCGTACTCATCCTCACGCTGTCGTCGGTGCTCGCGGCCTGGGTGCCGGCCTATCGTGCGACGCGCGTGGACCCGATGCGCGCGCTGCGCTGCGACTGAGGGTGTCGTGAAGCTCATACTGGAGTCGATGGGGCAGGACGTCCGCATCGCCATAAGGTCGCTGCGCCGCGCACCACTGTTCGCGCTGACCTCCATCGCGATCATCGCGCTCGGGGCCGGTGCGGCGGGCGGCATGTTCGGTGTCGTGCATCACCTGCTGATCACGCCTTACGTCGTGCCGGATCCGGGCCGCGTCGTCATCGTCGGCGATCATCGCGAGCGGCACGGGGAGGCGCAGGGCGGCGTTTCGACAGCGCGCTTCCTGGCCTACGGCAAGGCGAAAGGGCTCGAGCGGCTCGAGGCATTCCGCTACGACGCCGCGACACTGCGCACGCGCGAAGGGTCGACCCGGCTCGAGGCGGCTCGGGTGACGCCGGGGCTGTTCGCGACACTCGGTGTCGGCATGGCGGCGGGGCGCGACTTCACCGCTTCGGATGGCCTGCCGGGGGCGCCGGCCACGGCGCTCGTGTCGCAGCGCCTGGTGAACACGCGCTTCGAGGGGGATGTGGCCCGTGCGCTCGGTGCGAGCCTCGTGCTCGATGGCACTCCGACGCAGGTCGTGGGTGTGCTGCGCCCAGCCTCCGAACTGCCGGCGGGCAGCGACGTGTGGCGTCCATGGAGCCCGGCCGGTCGCGAGCAGGAGGAACGTGCGGACCGGAGCCTGACACTGGTCGGACGCCTGCGTCCGGCGATCTCGGCGGCGGCGCTGCAGGGAGAGCTGCGGGCGATCGGCCGCGAGCAGTCGCGTCAGTTCCCCAGTACGGATGCAGACCTGGCGCCGCGGATCTCGTCGCTCAGCGCGGGTGTGCTCGATGAGTACTCACCCGTGTTCGAGAAGATCATGTTGGTCGCGCTCGTCTTCATGTTGCTCGTCGTCGCGGCGAATCTCGCGGGGCTGCAGTTGGCACGCGGGGCGGCTCGGCAGCGCGAATGGGCGGTGCGTGCCGCACTCGGGGCGAGCCCGGCACGACTGTCGCAGCTGAGCATGATCGAGAGCCTCGTGCTCGCAGCCTTGGGGGGAGTGGCCGGCCTGGGGGTTGCGGCA
>JBEBGT010000410.1:0-3698 GCA_040081365.1 Candidatus Eiseniibacteriota bacterium
GCATTGCTGGCCAAGGTGCGCACGCATCCGCTGGCGCGCGCATTGCGCGTCGACAAGCTGGCGCTCGCCGCACTGGAATCCACGCTGTCGCTGTACGCCGAGCCCGAGCGCGCTCGCGACGAGATCCCCACGCTCGCCATGCTGTCGGCGAGCGCTGGCGCCTTGGGTGAGCGTGCCGAACGGCTGCTGCTGGAGCTCACCGGCCGCGTCGCGGGCCTGGCGGGCGAGGTGGTGGAGGGCGAGGGCGAGGTGGGCGGCGGTTCGCTGCCGCTCCAGAAGCTGACCGGCCCCGTGGTGGTGCTGGAGCACCCGGCATTGAGCGCCCAGGAGCTGGAGCGCCGCGCCCGCGCCGCCGAGCCGCCGGTGATCGGCACCATCCGCTCGGGCCGCTTCCGGCTCGACGTGCGCACGCTGGCCGAGGCCGAGATCGCCGTGGCGGCGATGGCACTGGCGAGGGCGTGGACCGGGCGGTGAGAACAGGGCCGGGAGCCCGGCACCCATCTGGCTGTGGCACATCGGGGTGGCTCCGACTGCATGCAGGATCGGCTTGCTCAATGGCCCTGATATTGACGCCCCCTTTCATCAAAGAAAATTCTCATTGACTCTTGGCGCCTGAGTTGTAGGTTGCTTTCATACACGACCCCCTGTCGTGTTCATCGTCAACGCGAATCCATGGTTGGCCTCACGGCCAGCCAATCGCTCGTGCTCGCCCACTGAGCGCGCTGGATCGCATTGCCCGCGGGGGGAGTCGTGTCGCTTTCACGCTGGAATCGCCAACGTTCATTCGGCCCAATCGACCGGGTTCCGTCGGTGCTGGGCGTGGATCCCAGGGCGGTTCGCGCTTCTGAGCCCACCGCGCGCTGCGCTCCGGTGTCCACAGGCTTGTTCCGCGCTCTCGCGCTCGCAGCCTCCGTTCTTGTCGCTGCTTCCGCAGTGGCCGAGACGCCCCCTTGGATCCAGAACATCGGCTGCCGAGACGCGCGGACCGGCGCGGCATTCTCGATCCAAGGTGCCAGGTTCTCGGCTGATGGACAGCCGGCTATAGATTCTGTCGTGGTCGGTCGGCTGTGCCTGGGTTCGGTGAACGGTGTGTACGCGGTGCCCGTTAGCGATGGGGCCGGCGGCGCGTTCATCGTGTGGATCGAATCCGCCGGGCAGGACTGCGACCTGCGGATCCAGCATGTCTCAGCCAGCGGGGAGCCGGCGGCCGGTTGGCCACAAGAAGGGCAACCGCTGTGCGTGGCCATGGGGACGCAGACGCAGCCCGCGGTGCATGTCACCGGGGCAGGAAGTGTGATCGTCGCTTGGAAGGACTACCGGGACCCGCAGCGCGTCGCGGTCTACCTGCGACGTGTGCAGGCCGGCCCTCCCGGGACCGTTGGCGACGGCTCGGACGAGACCCTGATCAGCGACTCGCTGGCCTCGGACCCGCGGCTTTGCTCGGATGGGGCCAGCGGTGCCTGGCTCCTATGGCTCCAGGGGGCGTCCTCGGTCAGGGAACTGCGGGTGCAGCACTTGCTGGCGGATGCTTCCCCCGATCCAGCATGGCCCGCGTCGGGACGCCTGATCGCGACAGGCCCTGGAGAAGTCGAGGACCCCAGCGTGAGCGTAGACGGAACCGGCGGGTTCTTCGCAACCTGGAAGTCACGCGAGGAATCAGCGCGGTCGCTCAGGTTGCAGCGGATCGATTCCGACGGCTCGCCCTCTGCGGGTTGGCCGATCGGTGGGGTCGCCGTGACGGTCTCGGACGCGCCGGTCACCGTGGGTGCGATTGCCGCCGACTCCGCCGGTGTGGCGATCGTCTGGGGTTCTGCCACGGACGACTCCGCGCAAGCTCGCATCGCGTGGTTCAGCCCTGTTGGATCACCCCGGCCGGGCTGGCAGGTGGACGGGCGCCGGCTGAGCGGACCCGGCGTCGAGTCCACGGACCCGGCCATGGCCGCGGGGCCCGCCGGAAGCCGATTCGTGTCGTGGGTGGCCTACGACTCGCTGATGACGACGGGAGTGGTGAAGCTGTCGCGTTTCGCGAGCAGTGGGGCAACTTGGCCGGGGTGGCCCGAGGACGGGGTGGCGGTAGCGGCCTCGGCGATGGAGAAGCACGACCCACGGCTGCTGGTTTCGCCCGAAGGCGTGCTGGTGTCGTGGAGTGAGAGTGACGACCGTGGGCAAGGCGCCGTGATCGCGTCCGCCTCCGCGCTCCACGGCAGTGCCCCCAGACTGGCCGCGGTAGATCGCTGGCCGGACCTGGTGAAGATCGTCTGGTCGGTGCCGGCACGACCGGAGTACCAGGTGATCCCTGAGCGACAGGGGCTCGATGGCATCTGGTTGCCACTACCGATCCTGCGACCGGACGCCGCCGGGCGGCTGTCCTTGAGCGACCCCGAGGTGCAGGCGGGGGAACTGCTTCGGTATCGGCTCCGGCTTCGGACACCGACGATCGATGCCGTCGAGCCTGAGATCGAGGTTCGCGTGCCTGCAACCGCTCCATTGGCACTTCGGGGCCTCAATGCCAAGGGCGGCGCGCTCCGGTTGTTCTTCTCGGTGCCGGCACGCGCGGCGGCACGCTTCGAGCTGTTCGATGTTCAGGGCCGCCGGCTGCTGTTCAAGGAGCTGCTTCCCGAGCACGCGGGTGAATCCAGCATGGAGTGGCCGACGCCGGAAGGAGTGCGCGGAGGAGTCTACTTCGCGCGCCTTCGGCAGTCGGGAGTGACCAAGAACCAGCGCTACGTGCTCGCGAGGTGATGACCATGCTCCGTCGATGGGTCCTGATGTTGGGGTTGGGAGTACTGGTGTGGAGCGCCGCGAGCGGTCCCGCCGTGGGCAAGCGCATCTCCGGTCGATTCTCGTTCGGATCCACTTGTGCCGACACGGTCTCGGTGAGAGGCGTCAAGCGTTACAGCATTCCAACCGGTGCGAGCGCAGCCACATTCTCGGATCCCTGCACGCTGTCAGTGGTTGCAGGCCGGCGGTACCTGATCGAGATGCTGCGGCCGAACGGTGGGCCTGCCGGCACCTATGCGCGGGTGTCGTTCGCGGGCACCGAGTACTTCGGTACGGCCGACATGGGTGCGCCCGGCGTGTTGGTGAGCCGCATCTTCACGCCCGCGGCGACCGGCACGCTGCAGGTGACACTGAGCGGGAGTGCTGGCTTCGGCGTGGACATCCGGCTCACTCAGGTTGCCGAGCCCACCTACGCCGTGACCGCGGCCGCGTTCCAACGGGGGAGCGGTGCGCCCAAGTGGCAGACGAAGTCATTCGCGTTCGAGAGCGGGCCGCCGCCCACGCCGCATGTGCTCATCCTCACGAACGGCAACCCGGATGGCTCGGCGCGCACTCAGGACACCGAGGTTGTCTTGAATGGTGCGCAGGTGGTGTTTCCCGGCGAACTCACCGCGGGGATGGCGCAGCTCACGCGCGACGTGATGCTTTCGACTTCGAACGTGCTGGAAGTGAAGATCGTGAGCGCCGCGGGAACAAAGGTGTCCATCAAGATCCGTGCGACCGACACGTCCGCGCCAACACTCACGGTGGCCCAGCCGGCTGCCGTACTGGTGACCGCGGACACCGCGGTGACGAGTTCCGGCGTGGCGAGCGATGCCGAATCGGGCGCGACCCTCCGGCTGAACGGTCAGGATGTGCCGGTCGTGGGCGGGGAGTTCAGCGCCGCGCTCCGGGTGCCGTTCGACGGGCTCTGGAAC
>JBEBGT010000411.1:0-3690 GCA_040081365.1 Candidatus Eiseniibacteriota bacterium
GCGCTGCACCGTGCGCCGCCCCGCGCGCGCCGGCGACCATGTGCGCGCGGCGGGCGCCGACATCGCTGCCGGCGCGGTAGCGGTGACGCAGGGCCGCGAGTTGTCGCCCTACGACCTGGCGCTCCTCGCCTCACTCGGCGTGGCGCAGGTGCCCGTGCGCCGGCTGCCGCGCGTGGCCGTGCTCTCGACCGGCGACGAACTACTCGACATCGCCGCCCCGCTGCGGCCCGGGGCCATCCGCGACAGCAACCTGCCCATGCTGGCGCAGCTGGTGGAAGCCGCTGGGTGCAAGGTGTCGATGGCCGAACGCCTGCCCGATGTCGTGGAACGCGTCGCGCAACGCGTGCGCGAGGCCTTCGCGGTGAGCGACGCCGTGCTCACCATCGGCGGCGTGTCGGCGGGCGATTTCGATCCCGTGAAGCTGGCGCTCGACACGCTCGGCGGCATCGAGCTGTGGCGCGTCGCGATGCGCCCCGGCCGGCCGCAGGCGTTCGGCACGCCGGGCGGCAAGCTGTTCTTCGGATTGCCCGGCAACCCCGCCAGCGTGGCGTGCGTGTTCGAGGTGCTGGTGCGCCCCGCGCTGCGCGCCATGCAGGGCCACACCATCCTCGACCGCCCGCGCGTCCCCGTGCGCGTGGCCGCGAGCGTGGAGTCGCGCGCCGGCCGCCTGGACTTCGTGCGCTGCGCGCTCGAGTGGCGCGAAGGCACGCTGTGGGCCACGCCGGTGGGTGCTCAGGTCTCGGGCCACCTCGTGCCGCAGTCGCGCGCCGATGCGCTGCTCGTGGTACCGGAGTCCGCCGAACGGCTCGCGGCCGGCGACGCCGCGACCGCGATCGTGTGGCGGATGGTGGGCGCGTAGCTTCCGCGAGCGCGCGGCACGAAGCACGGCACCGCGGGCGCCGATCGGATTGCACCATGCGAAGGTGCTTGCCATCTGCAGGGTGCTGCGCGCACTGCCCCAGAAGGGCGTGCCCCCCCACTGGCAGACCGGCCCGCACGCAGCGTGAAGCGATCCTTGGTGTTGGCCGATGATATTCACGCTGGAGTGTACTGGCTCAGGACTTCGGCACGGACACTGCATTGCACCCCGGCGCTCGCGACGATCGTGTCTGGTACTTCCGGCTTCGCCGCCACCAGGAGACCACCATGTCCCGTCGCATGTTCCGGTTGGTGATCGCGCTGGCGGTGTGCTCGCTCGCGCGCCCCACGCACGCGCAGTCACTGCCCTACACGGTCGAGACCGTGGACTCGGTCTCGGGTGCCATCACCACCGGCAGCATGGTCGTGCTGCCGTCGGGAGCCCGCGTGGTGTCCACCGTGGTCGCTCCAGATTTCAATTCGCCGTGGTCGGTGCGGCTGTTCGTGAACTCCGGCTCAGGCTGGGCACGCATGGCCGACGAGCCGGGCATCGCGCTGTCTCAGCCGCATGCCATGGCCGCGGATCACGCCGGACGGTTGCATGTGGTGTCGTGGCAGTACGCCGACAGCGACTCGTCGCGCCCGGTGCTGCAGGACCAGACCCCTGCAGGCTGGACCGCGACCGTGCTCGACACCGGCATGGCGCTGAGCGTGGGGCTCGCCGTCGATGCGAACGACGACCTGTGGGTGTGCTACCTGCGCGCCAGTCGCATCAACTGCTGCTGGGCACCGCCGTACGAGCTGGTCGTGGCGCATCGCACCGCCGGCGGCTGGCAGCGCGACTCGCTGGTCGTGCCGGGCCCCGGTGGCTCGTACACGCCGTATCCGATCGCGATCGACACCAACGGCCATCCGCACGTGTTGTTCACGGGCGCGGACTACACCGGCCTGTATCACGCCGTGCGGGATGAGGCCGGTTGGCACACGACACTCGTGGACCCGGCGATGATCGCCGTGCCGCAGTACGACGACTTCTGGTCCCCGTACCTCGAGCTCGCGCTCGCCGCCGATGGCACCCCGCACGCCGCCTACCGCGTGGGCGCCGAGTTGCGGCATGCGGAACTCACCGGGAGTGGCTGGGCGGTGGAGCACGTGAGCACGTTGCTCACGGGTCTCATCGCGGACGCGCTGGCGATCGGTACGGATGGCGAGCCACGGGTGGCCTATCTCGCACCGGGGGATCTGTTCTCCTACCTCCGACACATCGTGCTCGCCACGCGAGATCAGGGTGCATGGGTGACGCAGGACGTCGCGCAGTTCTCGGGGCCGATGTTCCCGCTGGTCTATGAGTTGGGGATGACGCTCGATTCCCAGGACCGCGCCACGGTCATGTTCTCAGGCCCGAATAACGTCGCAGTGGCCCGGCCGCTGGCGACGGCCTCGGTTGGCCTCACCCGGCCCACGCCCCACCTTCGACTGGCGCTCGCCAGTGCCAATCCGATGCGCGGCGGTGAGACGATGCGCTGGTCGGTGACGCTGCCCGAGCCGGCGCGCGTGACGCTGGAAGCGTTCGACGTCGCCGGTCGCAAGCTCGCCAGCAGCCCGCCGCGTGAGCTCGGCGCCGGCACGTCGTCGATCGACTGGTCACTGCCCTCCGCTCCCGCCGGTGGCTGGTTCGTGCGTGCACGCTCGAACGGGGAACGCTCGGCGGCCCTGCACGTGATCGTGCGGCGCTAGCGGAGACGGGTCCGGGGCGTTCCAGACAGGGAGCTCGGCGATGCGGCGTGGCCGCGTCGGCGCCGCCTTCGCCCTCCCACGCCCGCTGCACTATCCTGCGCGCCGGCCTCGGAGACTCTCCCCACATGTCCCTCGTCCCTGGATCACGCCTGTCGCACTACCGACTCGTCGAGAAGCTCGGCGAGGGCGGCAACGGCGTGGTGTGGAAGGCGCACGACGAGCACCTCGAGCGCGACGTCGCGGTGAAGGTGCTGCTGCCCGGGGTGCTCGGCGACAGCGCGACGCGGCAGCGCTTCCGGCGCGAGGCCATGGTGCTGGCCAAGCTCGCGCATCCCGGCGTGGCCACCGTGTTCGACTTCGACGCGCAGGACGGCACCGACTTCCTGGTCATGGAGTTCGTGCCCGGGGGCACGCTCGAGTCACGACTCGGGCACGGCGCGTTGCCGATCCCCGATCTGCTCACCCTGGGCATCGAGCTCGCGGACGCGCTCGATGTGGCCCACACGCAGGGCTTCCTGCATCGCGACCTGAAGCCGGCCAACATCGTGCTCACGGCCAGCGGGAGCGCCAAGATCCTCGACTTCGGACTGGCCGGGCTGCTCGTGGGCGATGCCACCAGCATGGGGCTCACGCGAACCGGCATGATCATGGGCTCGCTGCCGTACATGTCGCCCGAACAGCTGCTGGGCGAAGCGGGCGACGCGCGCACCGATGTCTACGCGCTCGGCGTGCTCTTCTACGAGGCCGCCACGGGCCGTCGGCCGTTCCTCAAGGACCGCGCCGAGGCGCTCATGTTCGAGATCCTGAACAGCGCGCCGCCGCCCGCGGGCGCATTGCGCCGCGATCTGCCGCCCGAGCTCGAACGGTTGATCGCGGGCTGCATGCACAAGGACCGCAGCGCTCGCCCGGCGAGCGCTCGCGCGGTGGCCGAGGCACTGCGGGGCGTCGCGAAGCACGGGCCCACGACGGAGCCCGAGGCCGATCACATCCGCTCGCTCGTGGTGCTGCCGCTGGCCAACCTGTCGCGTGACCCGGCGCAGGACTACTTCGCCGACGGCATGACCGAGGCGCTGATCAGCGATCTCGCACGCTTGA
>JBEBGT010000042.1:0-13758 GCA_040081365.1 Candidatus Eiseniibacteriota bacterium
CGCCAGTGGCACGCCGGCCGGGCGAACCCGGCCGCCGTGTTCGCTCAGTTGCCGGCGGTGATGAACTTGCCGGCGTCGATCATGCGCGCCAGGTCCAGGAACTTGGCCGCGGCGTCGACGTTGAGACCGGCGTCGGTCACGCGAGCGAACGACTCCACGCTGCGTTCGAGCTCACGGGCCACGGCCGCCGCCTCGCTCATCTTGGCCAGTTCGGACGACTTGGCCAGCTCGCGGAACCCGCGCGCCAGTTCGGTCACGGCCTTGGCACCGTCGACGCTCTTGAACACGTCCTTCCGCAGCGACAGCGCATCCGCCATCTTGGCCAGGTCCGCCGCCTGCTTGGCGACCGTCACCATCTTCGCGGCCTCGGCCTGCTTCTCGAGCTCGCGAGCCTGCGCGGCGACTTCGACGGCGCGCCCCGTGGTCACGGCCAGCCGCGCACTCTCATTGAGACGGGCGAACGCATCCACGTTGCGGGCGAGCGTCAGGAACTTCTCGGCGTCCACGGCCTTCGCCGTCTCCGAGGACTTCGCCAGATCAGCGGAAGCCTTGGCCAGGTCGAGGTAGGCCTTCTCGGCATCCACCGCCTTGGCGGCATCGCGGCTGCGGGCCATGGCCTCGGCCATCTTGGCCACGTCGGTCGCCTGCTTGGCGGTGGTGAGCATCTTGGCGGCCTCGGCGCTCTTGGCGAGGTCGCGGGCCGACGCCGCCAGCTCGGTGGCGCGGGCGGTGGTCAGGTAGCCGCGCGAGGCGTCGGAGTAGCGGGCCAGCGCTTCGACGCTACGGGCCAGGTCCGCCATCTTGGAGGCATCGACCATCTTGGCGGCATCCATGTTGCGCGCGAACCCATCCACCGACTTGGCCAGGTCGATGACCATCTTGTCGGCGTCCGCCATCTTCGACAGGTCCTTCGCCGCAGCGAGCGCCTCGGCCTGCTTGGCCAGTGCCTCCGCACGCGCCGCCACGTCCACCGCCTTGGCCGCATCGACGCTCTTGGCAGCGGCATCGACCGACTTGGCCGCTTCCACCGCCTTCGACGCATCGACTGCCTTGGCGGCATCCACCGACCTCGCCGCCTCGCGGGCCGCACGCGCGATGTCGAGCGCATGCGCCTGCGCGGTGACGAAGCGATCGAGCCCGCCATCGAGCACGGCCTTGCGGAAGTCGGCATCCGTCTGCATGCGATGGAACAGATCGCTCTGCACGAACGCCGCCGTCTGCGGATCGTTGAGCTCGACGTCGTTCGCCGTGAGCTGCTCGGTCTGGTAGCGCTTCGCCGCGCCGATGGTGCCCTCGGTGTTCTTGGGCGGGTAACCCAGCATGCCCTTGAAGGCCAGGAAACCCACGGCGACTGCGAGCACGACCACGCCTGCCACGAGAGAGTTACGGTTGTTCGCCATTGCATCCTCCTGTGTTGCACACGCACTGCGGTGGACGGTCTTGTTCGGTTCGTTCGGCTTCCTGCTCAATGACCCGCGGGCGGCGCGGAAGTTGGCTCGCCGGGCCCGGGCGCTGCGTCCTGCAGGCCCGTGATCGTGATCTCGCGCCCGACGGCACGGCCATCGGGGAACTTCGCCTGGATGCGCAGGGTGGCGCTGGGCGTGGTGGCCGTGACCTGACAGGACTCACTCCGGTGTGCGGGCAGGCCCACGTTGAATTCCCGGAAGAAGGTGGAATCCAGTTCCGCGGCGAACTCGAGCCGTACGGCGCTCCCGGGCGTGAGCGCCGTGACTTCGACCTCGACAGGCTCCGCCCCCGACTCGAGCTGCAGCACGAAGCCGCCGCGCTCGCGCTTCCAGTGCACCTGGAGCGCCCCATCCCCCTCGCCCAGCGTGAGCACACCCGCGATGTTCGCCTGCGCCATCGTGCCCGCGAGCTCGGCCGGGCCGGGCGCGGCGGCACGGCCCGGGCCGCCGCCCGCACGCGGGCCCGCCGTGAACCACAGCAGCACCAGTGCCACCGCCGCCGCAACCGCCGGAAACGCCCAGCGACGCAGCGCGGCGCCCGGAGCACGGTGGGGAGTCGTGCTCGCGACGGGCGTGGCGCGGACCTGCGCCATGACCGCATCGTGCAGCCCGGGCGGCGCGGCAGGCAGTTCGAGCTGCGCGAGCCGCTCGAACGCATCGGCCTGTGCCGCGAAGCGCGTGTGCGCGGCCGGGTCGCGGGCCAGCTCGGCCTGCAGTTCCAGCTGCTCGGCGCTCGAGGCCTCGCCTTCAAGCACGCGCTGCATGAGTTCGTCGAGGGACTCGCGCGTACGCGTCACGGCGCCTCCGAGCGCGAGGCCGCTGGGGGGAGCGCAACGCCCATGTCGTGCAGGATCTCGCCCAGCCGGGTGCGGGCCGAGAACAGACGCGACTTCACGGTGCGCGCGGGCAGCTGCAGCGCATCGGCGATCTCGTCGTAGGACAGCTGCAGGACGTGGCGCAGCACGATGACCTCCCGCTGCTTGTCGGTGAGCCGGGCCATGGCGCGCTCGAGCTGTTCGCTCCGTTCGCGGCCCGCGACCTGATCCTCGGGGGTCACTCCCCCATCGACGAGGCGCTCGTCCAGCGGCTCCGCCGGCCGTCGGTCGCGCAGGCGGTTGAGTGACTCGTTCAGCGTGATCCGATAGATCCAGCTGAAGAACCGCCGCGTGCGGTCGAACTGGGCCAGGTTCAGCCAGGCTTTCACGAACGCGCTCTGCGTGGCGTCGCGCGCTTCCTCGTGATCCCGCAAGGTGCGCAGGGCCACGTGGAAGAGCGGCCGCTCGTAGCGCTTCACCAGCTCGGCGAATGCCGAGTGGTCGCCCGTGAGGCTTCGCTGGACCAGCGTCTCGTCGTCCATCAATACACGCCAGGGTTCCCGAAGTTGGTACGTCGCGACGGACGTCCACCGAGATGGGCGAGGCGGGGTTGGATCGACGGGCACCCCGAACCGCCCGGCGGACGGCCGGGTGGGATCCGGGGGATGATGTCGTTGTGAAGCGTTGCAGCGACGGCTTACTGGATGTCGAGCACCCGGTCGAGTCCGGCGTACGCGAACACGCTGCGCACGCGCGGGATCAAACCGACCAACTTGAGCGAGCTGCCCTGTGCGGCCAGCCGCTTCCATGTCTGCATGATGACGCTGATCCCGGCGCTCGAGATGTACTCCATCTGACTGCAATCCAGCGTCAGCGGGCCCGGCAGCGCGGCCAGCGCGGCAAGGGCGCGGTCGGACTCGGCCGCATCGAGGCGGCCCTTCACGATCACGACACCCGCGGGTTCGACTCGCAGCTCGAGCACTAAGAGGTCACTCCCATGACGACCGTGGTCGTACCGACCCCGTCCCGCCATTCGTAGTGGAACTGCTTGCAGAGTTCACGGACGAAGTGGATCCCCAGTCCGCCCGCACGTCGTTCGGCGAGCGGCAAGTCGATCTGCACCCGAGGTGCCGCAGCGGGATCGAACGGCGAGGCCTCCGCGGCCAGGAGCCGGATGCGCACCTCACCGGGTGCGTGTTCGAGTAGAACGTGGATGTCCCCGCCGCCCCGAGCGTGCCGCACCAGATTGGTGAACAGTTCCTCGATGACGAGGTCCATGTCGAACGCGAGTTCGGTCGACAGTCGCTCGGCCGCGAGGAATTCCCGTACGAAGTCGACCAGCACCGCCAGCGACTCCATCGTGCGAGGCACCGCCTGTTCCATAGAAGCGAAGAACATAGGCCGGTCGGTTCCGACAATTCAATGGAGGACTCGTGGCGCAGGGACTCGGGTTCGTGTGACAACGAACGGCCGCTTGCGGCACAAACCCTTACCGGGCAGCCCGTTATCACGTGGACCCCGCCACCGCACCGGCACCAGGGGGCGCCGGCCACTCCGCGCCAGGGCCCCTCCGACAGGCGTGAAGCAGCCACGGCGCTCACCGGGACGCTTGCCGGCACCAGCCTCAGACCAGCTTCACCGCCGTGCCGTAGGCCAGCACCTCGGTGGTGCCCTCCGAGAACTCGGTGGCGTCGTAGCGCATGCCGATGATCGCGTCGGCGCCGAGTTCGCTGGCGTGCAGGACCATGCGGTCATAGGCATCCTGGCGGGCGCGCTCGCAGACCTCGGCGAACGCCTCGATGTTGCCGCCCACGATCTGCTTCAGGCCGCCCATGAAGCCCTGCCCGATCGACGGCGAGCGCACCACCACGCCGCGCACCACGCCCAGATACTGTTTGAGCACGCGGCCGGCCACTTCACCGCCCGTGGTGACGATCATCACTTGGCCCCGGCGCGCATCGGGGCATCGGTGCGCTCGGCCAGCTTCAGCGCCTGCGCGATGCTGCGCGCGGCACGCTTGCCGTCCTGCACCGCGGTCACCACCAGTTCGCCACCGGTGGCATCGCCGCCCACCCACAGCTTGGGGTTCCCGGTGCGGCCCGTGCCGGCATCGGCCTGCACGCGGCCCTTGGCGTCGGTCTGCACGCCGGGGAATGCAGCGGCCAGCGAACCCATGGAGCCCTGCCCGATCGCCAGCACCGCCAGCTCGCATGCGAACTCGCGACCGTCGGCCAGCTTCACCGCCCGCAGACGGCCGTTGTCGCGCACGAACGCCTCGGGCACGGCGCGCTCGGCCAGGCGCACGCCCTCGCTGCGCGCATGCTCCAGCTCGTGCGCATAGCCGCTCATGTCGGCGCGCGTGCGGCGATAGAGCATGGCCACATCGGGCACGCCCAGGTGCGCCAGCTCGCGCGCGGCATCGATGGCGGTATTGCCTCCGCCGATCACGACCGCGTTCTTCACGCCGGGCAACTGGAAGCCGGGCTCGAGCTTCATGCGCTCGATCCACGCTACGGCACCCACCACACCGTCGCCGTGCGCGCCCGCGATGTCGAGCACCGAGTCCGCCCCCAGGCCGCAGCCCAGGAACACGGCATCGTGGTCCTTCAACAACTGCTCCGCGGTGATGTCCTTGCCGACCTCGACGCCGGTCTTGATCGTCACGCCCAGCGAACGGATGAACTCGACCTCACGCGCGCCGCCCTCGGCGTGCATCTTGTAGGGTGCCACGCCGGTCACGTTGAGCCCGCCGGCCACGGCGCGCTTCTCGTACACAGTCACGCTGCAGCCCTCGAGCGCCAGGTAGCCGGCGCACGCCAGCGACGCCGGTCCCGAGCCCACGCACGCGATCTTCTTGCCATTGGCCGCGGCCTTCGGCAGCAGGCTCGCCGCGATGCCGGCGGCCATGACGGTCTCGGTCGCGTAGCGCTGCAACCGGCCGATGGCGATCGGGGTGCGCTCCCAGGCGTTGTACACGCAGGCGCCCGCGCACAGCACCTCGACCGGGCACACCCGCGCGCACGAGTAACCCAGCAGGTTCGCGGTGAGGATGGCACGCGCCGCCCCACGCACGTTCTCGGTCGAGATCTTGCGGATGAACGTCGGGATGTCGATGCCGGTGGGGCAGGCCGCGATGCACGGTGCATCGTG
Source organism: Candidatus Eiseniibacteriota bacterium (assembly GCA_040081365.1). Lineage (GTDB taxonomy): Bacteria > Eisenbacteria > RBG-16-71-46 > RBG-16-71-46 > RBG-16-71-46 > JAIOPA01. The sequence goes on from JBEBGT010000042.1 coordinate 5,432, forward strand.
GCAATACAGGCAGCGGTTCGCCTCGGCGATCGCTTCGGCGTCGCTGTACAACGGCTTCAGGTCCGGCAGCGCGGTCTCGAGCCGGCCGCCGGGGAGCAACCTCACGTCGGGCGCAGCACTCACGAACGAACCTCCGGATGAACGGCGAAGTGGGTGGGCTTGCGGCTGATGAAGCGGCCCGCGCCGCGCTCGGCCATGAGCTTGCCGTTCGCGTACGCCACGCGGCCGCCGACGATGGTCTGCTCGATGCTGCCCTTCACGTCGTAGCCCTCGAAGATGCTGCGATCGGCCTTCGAATGATGCGTCTTCGCACTGCGCACGCCCTTGCCCTCGGGATTGTAGATCACGAGGTCGGCGTCCATGCCCACCGAGACATGGCCCTTCTTGGCGAGCCCGAAGATGCGTGCCGGGTTCGTGGAGTTGAGCTCCACCAGGCGCTCGAGCGAGAGCTTGCCGCCCGCCACGCCGTGCGTGTACAGGATCGCGAGCCGGTCCTCGATACCCGCGGCCCCGTTGGGGATCCTGGTGAAATCACCAGCACCCATCTTCTTCTGCTCGTGCGTGAACGGGCAGTGGTCGGTGCCGATGGAATCCAGCATGCCGTTCGCGAGACCCGACCACAGCGCTTGGTGGTGCCCCAGGTTCAGGGGCCGGATGGGCGGGCTCATGACGAACGCCGAGCCGCCGAAGTCGGGGGCGTCGAACACGCGGTCGTCGAGCAGCAGGTACTGCGGGCAGGTCTCGCCGTAGCACTTCTGGCCCGCGAGCTTGGCACGCTCCAGTGCCTGCACGGACTCGCGGCAGGTCATGTGCACGATGTAGGCCGTGGCGCCGTGCAGCCGCGCCATGGTCAGGGCGCGCTCGGTGGCTTCGCCCTCCACCGCGCTCGGGCGCGACACCGGGTGGAACTCGGGCCCCGTGAGCCCCTTGGCGATGAGTTCCCGCTGCAGGTTCCACACCACGTCGCCGTTCTCGGCGTGCACCGTGACCACCGCGCCGGTCTCGGCGGCGACCTTCATGACCTGGTAGAGCGCGTGGTCGTCGACCATGATCGCGCCCTTGTACGCCATGAACACCTTGAAGCTGCTGATGCCGTGGTCCCGCACGACCGCGCGCATCTCGTCAGCGGTGTGCTCGCCCCAGCTGGTGATCGCCATGTGGAACGAGTAGTCGGCCGTGGCCTTGGCGGCCTTCTGCTTCCAGGCCGCGAGGCCGTCCAGGAGCGACGTGCCGGGCGCCGGGATGCAGAAGTCGATGATGCTCGTGGTGCCGCCGGCGATGCCGCTGGCGGTGCCGGTCTCGAAGTCGTCGGCGCTCACCGTGCCCATGAAGCCCAGCTCCATGTGCACGTGCGGATCGATGAAGCCCGGCAGCACGTAGCGGCCGGCCGCATCGATCTCGGTGTCACCGCTGCCCTTCGCGATGTCGGCACCGATGGCCGTGATGGTGCGCCCTTCGACCTTCACGTCGGCGGTGAAGCGCTCACCGGCGTTGACCACCGTACCCCTGCGGATCACGAGACCCATGACTTCCCCCTGTGCGAGCGCGGCCGTGGGGCCGCCGCGCCGGATTCATCCTCTGGAATACTCCACCAGCCGCATCCACGGCTCGTGCGAGCGTGTGTCTTCGAAGGATTCGAGCACGACATCATGTTCATCGAGCCAGGCCGCGAACGGTGCGACCGCGCCGGCCGGGTCGGTGAGTTCGATGCGGCGCGCGGCAAAGCTTCCGGCGGGCGTGGTGCGCGTCTCGCGCGCCGTGCAGGCGAGCCGTTGCCGCGCCGGCTCGACTCCGAAGAACGGTGGGCCGATCGCCAGCACCGGGAACTCGTGCGTGGCGCCCGGTTCGAGCACATAGCGGCGCAGCAGCACGGTGTGCAACACGTGCGAGCCGAACACGACCTCGGCGTAGGGCGGGAAGTCGCCCTCCTGCTCGCGCGTGTGCCCGCCCGACTGGATGCGCGCGTGCCAGCGCTCGCCAGTCGCGCGGTGATCGGCGCGCACGCCGCGCGTCCCCACGCGCCAGTCCACCTCGAGTTCGACGAGCCGGCCTTCGGCCGACAGCCGCGCGCGCCAGGCCAGGTCGCTGGGCAGCGGATGCGGAGACTGCAGCACCTGTTCCCCGTGTGCGATCACGCCGCCGTCGGCGGCCGCCTCGATGCTCCAGCGCTCCTCGCCCGCATCGGCGCCCGCGTGGAAGATCGCGTAGCGGCCCGTGGCCGCAAGAGCAGCGGCACCCAGTGGAGCGCTCACCGGCCCTCCGGGCCCCGGGGATCGGGCATGCGCGCCACACCGGACGATGCACGGCGCAGGGCGGGATCGCCGGGTGCCAGCTTGCGGAACATCGGGATCGCTCCTCGGAGGCCGCATGCGCGGGCCTCGTCAAGCTCGGCCGTCCTGCCGCGGACGGCCGTACCGGGGGGCGTGTCGTCTCACGGGACGGCGCCAGATGGATGACAGGTCCGGGCAGCATACACCCGTTGCCGCACGACGCCAGTGCCGAAAGCGCATGCGGCCCTCGCGGTGACCGAGTCACCACGAGGGCCGCACGCGAGGACCGCGCTACCGATACCCGAAGATGGCCGCGTACAGGATCAGGATCACCATGCCGATGCCCAGCGACAGCGCGATCCAACCGAACACCTTCCAGCGCTTCACGTCGCGCGGGTCGGGCGCGTCGATGAGCCGCTCTTCCAACCTGCCACTCGCCACCAGCGCCTCGTATTCGCGCGGGCGATCCTGCTTGAACTCGTCGAGCGGCATGCCGCCCGTGAAGATCACCGTGTCCATGGGGAACTTCTCGGGGCGGAAGTGCGTGTTGAAGAAGTGCACGGTGAAGATGAAGCCCACGGCGAGCAACGCCTCGTCACTGTGCACGATGGTGGCCACGTTCAGCAGCCAACCCGGGAGCAGGCGCGTGAAGAACGTGGGGAACCACAGCAGCAGGCCCGAGAGCCCGATCACGGCCACGCCCCAGAACACCGCGAAGTAGTCGAACTTCTCCCAGTAGGTCCAGCGGCCGTACGTGGGGCGCGGGCCCTTGCCAAGGAACCACTTGAAGGACCCGGTCATCTCCTTCAGGTCGGTGAGACTGAACATCATGCCGTCGGGGCCGGTGATGAACTCGACCCACGACTTCTTGCTCGCCTTCTTGCGGCGCAGCATGTCGGTGATGTGGATGGCGAAGTAGGCAAAGGTGACGAGCGCGCCGATGCGGTGGATCACGCCCGCGGCCTCGAAGCCGCCCAGGAGCCGCGACAGCCAGAACGCCCAGGGCGTGTACGAGAACTTGAGCGTCATGCCGGTGAGCGCCAGCGCCAGGAAGCTGGAGATCACCATGAGGTGCAGGTTGCGATAGAGCTTCGGGAACCGGCGCACGTGCTGCTTCGACTCGAGCGCGTGCGAGGCCTGGAGCTGCTTGCGGTACTGCAGCGAGCGCGGCAGCCACGCCAGCGTGTGGATGCCGGCCATGAGGAACGTCATCACCAGCAGGCCCGTCATGCCCCAGAACGCGAAGAACAACATGGGGTACTTCTTGGGCTCGTGGTGCGTGGCGTGCGTGAGGTAGCCCGCGAAGCGGCGGTTCGAACCCGGGTGGCACTTGCGGCAGGTGGCGACGATGTTGGTGCGGGACAGGTGCGAGGCGGGGTCATGGGCCGGCACGATGTCGTGCGAGCCGTGGCAGTCGTAGCACTTGGCGGTCTTCTGGAATCCGAGCTTCGAGACTTTTCCGTGATACGTCTCGAAGTAGCTCTTCGACAGTTCCTCGTGGCACTTGCCGCACTGCCCCATGATCGCGAGCCGGAAGTCCTCGCGGTCGGTGCGCCCGATGGTGTGGGCGCTGTGGCAGTCCGAGCACACCGGCAGCGGCTGCTTGTTGTTCTTGTTGTAGCCCGGCGCGTGCACGCTGTTCGCGAACTGCTCGTACACGCCGCGGTGGCACTTGGCACAGGTCTCGGCCACGTGCTTGGGGTTCACGGTCGACGACGTGTCGGCCGCTGGCTGCTCGCCGTGCGGCGTATGACAGTCGGCGCACGTGGCGGTGACCACCAGCCCGCTCTTCATGAGCCCCTTGCCGTGGATGCTCTCCTGGTAGTGCTCCAGGATCTCGGTCTGATCGCCCTTGTAGCGCAGCGCCGCCTTGTTGCCGGTGCGGTGACAGCTGCCGCACAGCGCCGGGATGTTGCGCGGGTAGGTGCGCGACTCGGTCTCGGCCTTGCCCTTCACCCCGTGGCTGCCGTGACAGTCGGTGCACTCCGGCGCATCCGGACTGCCCTTGGCGGCCAGCTTGCCGTGGATGCTGTTCTGGTAGACCGCCGCGACCTCGGCATGGCACGTGGAGCAGTCGACCTTGGGCTTCACGGTGGTGCACGGCCGCATGAGCGACGGGTTCGCGCCGGTGTGACACTGCGCGCACGCCACCTTCTGGTGGCGGGAGTGCTCGAGGTCGTTGGTGTCGACGAACAGCGAGCGCGGCGTGGGCCCGGACGACTTCAGGTCCTTCTTGCCGTGGCACATCATGCAGTTCTGGTCCGCCATGCCCTGCGCGTAGTACACGCGCCGTGCCTTGTGCGGCTCGTGGCAGTCCACGCACGCGGGTACCTGGTTGGGCGACTTCTCCCACAGCTCGCCGCGCACGATCTTGGCGTGCACCGCCTCGATGCGCACGTGGCACTGCTCGCACGTCTTCGCCACGTTCTTGCGCGCGATGCTCGAGCGCGGGTCGGTGTGCGGCAACTGATGATGCGCGGTGTGGCAGCTCGTGCACACGGCCGTGGTGAGCAGGCCCTTCTTGTACAGGCCCTCGCCGTGAATGGACTCGCGGTAGTTCTGGAGAATGGAGTCCTGCGGGATGTGGAAGTACTCCTGCACCGGCGAGCCTTCGCGGTGACAGCGGTTGCACAAGAGCGGGATGTTGACCGTGTTCACCGGCGAGGCAGGATCGCTGCGGCGCAGCACGCCGTGTGTGCCGTGGCAGGTCTTGCACGTGGGCGCCAGCTTCTCGCCACGCGCCGCGGCCTGGCCGTGCAGGCTCTCGTCGGCCTGGTGCTTCTCGTTCTCGTGGCAGCTGCCGCAGTTCACGGCGGCGAGCTTCTCGGCGTGCGGGTACTCGGCGCTCTTCAACTCGGCGTGGCAGCTCGCGCACGCGATCTTGTCGTGCGCCGACGCCTTCAAGCCGGCGGCATCGAAGCGCGGCGCTTCACCCGCCACGCGTTTCACCGGCGGGCCCGCCTCGTGACACATCGTGCAGTCGTCGGAGCCCGGCAGCGCGGGGGCCGCGGGTGCGGCCGCGACAGGCAGCACGCCCACGGCGAACGCCAGAGTGGCGGCACCCAGCCAGCGCATGGCGCGCCCCGCGAACGAGGGAGCGGACGGAGCGCTCGTCCCGGAGGGCGTCCTGTCGCTCCACCCCGGCGTCACCGGCCACCGCCCCACCACCCCGAACAGGTCGATCATGCCGTGAAGAAGATGCAAGGCACAGGCCCGCGCGGCGTTCGACTTGTGCACCGTGCGAACGTGGCGCCACAAGGATTTGCGCGTGCGATTCGAGCCGATGCGTGACCCGGTGTGGACATCCGGCTGCCAGATGCGGTCCGTGCGCGTGACAGGCTGGCATCTACTTAGGTGCTGGCTTCCACCTTCGGCCGCTACACGACGGTCGCGCGGGCCGCCGCGCGAGGCCGTGATCGTGCCGGGAACCACCGTGGCCCGTGTTATGCGAGCTTTCGCGCGCGGTGCGCAGCGCCGGATGGCGCGCCGACACCGACACGGGCGAGCCGCCCGGAGGTCGCGATGCCCCGCCGAAGCCGCAGCGCCCCTTCCCCCGACGCCACGGCCGTGCCCTCGCACGGTGCACGCCGGGCGTGGGCGCTCGGGATGGCCGCCCTGGCGGGGCTCGGGCTGTGCTTGCTCGCCGCTCCGCTGCATGCCGCGCCCGCGGGCAACGAGGACTGCCTCATGTGCCACCGCGATCCGTCGCTGGCCAAGGACGCGGGCCGTGTGGGTTCGCTCACCGTCGATGGCGCGGGGCTCGAACACTCCGCGCACGCGAACGTGGCGTGCATGGACTGCCACCGCGATGCACGCGGTTCGCAGCACGCCTCCCATCTGGCGCCCGTGCGCTGCTCGTCGTGCCACGCGGCGGCCGGCGATTCACTGCGCGCTGGCGTGCACGTGGCCGCGAGCGGAGCCAGGACCGGCCCCGACGCCGCCTGCAAGTCGTGCCATGGCACGCACGCCGTGGCTCCCGCCGCCCAGCTCGGGCGCGCCGCGTGTGCCAGCTGCCACGCGGGCGAAGTCGCCGAGTACAAGGCCAGCGTGCACGGTGTGGCGCTGGCGAACGGCGATCCCGAGGCCTCCACGTGCCACGACTGCCACGGCTCCACGCACGCGGTGCGCAAGCACACCGACCCCGCGTCGATGGTGAGCCGCGAGCGGCTCGACGAGACGTGCGCGCGCTGCCACGCCGATCGCGCGCTCATGACGCGGCGGAAGATCACGATCCCGCAGGCCGTGCAGTTGTTCCGCAACAGCGTGCACGGCAAGTCCGACAATGCGCGCGCGGCCACGTGCAGTGACTGCCACGAGAGCCACCGGTTGCGCCGTGCGACCGAGCCCACGTCGTCGATCTACCGCACGAACATCCCCGCGACCTGCGGGCGCTGCCACGTGAAGGAGACCGCGGCCTACCGCGCCAGCGTGCACGGCACCGCACTCGCGCGCGGCGTGACGGCCTCCCCCGTGTGCACCGACTGCCACGGCGAGCACATGATCCGCGGCCCGCACGACCCCGACTCCCCGGTGGCGTCGGGCCATGTCACCGAGACGTGCGCGCGCTGCCATGAGGCCGCCGGCATCCGCGAGACGTTCGGGCTGCCGGCGGGCCGGCTGTCGAGCTACCGCGACAGCTTCCACGGCCTGGCCGCGCGCGGCGGTTCGCCCGCGGTGGCGAACTGCGCGAGCTGCCCTGGCTTCCACGACATCCTGCCCAGCACCGACCCGCGCTCGAGCGTGGCGCCCGCGCGGCTCGGTGAGACGTGCGGCCGCTGCCACCCCGGTGCGGGCACCAAGTTCCAGATGGGTGCCGTGCACGTGACCATGGCCACCAAGTCGCAGCCGGCGCCGTACTGGGCGCGGCGGATCTACCTGCTGCTGATCCTCATGACGATCGGGTTCATGGCGGCGCACAACGGCGCGGACTACGTGCGCAAGATCGCCGCGAGCCTCGGCGAGCACACCGGCCGGCTGGTGCCGCATGCCCGGCATGCGCGGCGCTGGTTCGAGCGCATGACCGCGCTCGAGCGCCTGCAGCACTTCACGCTCGCCGTGAGCTTCTTCACGCTGGTCTACACGGGCTTCGCGCTCAAGTTCCCGGAAGGCTGGCCGTTCGCGTGGATGGCCCGGCTCGAGGGCGGTTATTCGTGGCGCAGCAACATCCACCGCGTGGCCGCGGTGATCATGACCGTCGTGTCGTTGCTGCACGTCGTGTACTTGTTCACGAAGCGCGGCCGGCAACTGGTGCGGGACCTGTTCCCGGTGCCGTCCGACGCCACCGAGATGCTGCAGAACACGCTGCACCTGTTCGGGCTCAAGCGCGAGCCGCCGCGGTTCGGGCGCTTCGGTTACATCGAGAAGGCCGAGTACTGGGCGCTCATCTGGGGCACCGTGGTGATGACGGTGACCGGACTGCTGCTGTGGTTCGAGAACCCGGCCATGCAGGTGTTGCCCAAATGGGCGCTCGATCTGGCCACGGTGGTGCACTACTACGAGGCGTGGCTGGCGTTCCTGGCCATCGTGGTGTGGCACCTGTACCAGAACATCCTGAACCCCGACATCTACCCGATGAACTGGACCTGGCTCACCGGCCGGATGCCCGACTGGCAGATGAAGCACGAGCACCCGCGCGAGTACGACCGGCTGCTGGCCGATGAAGCCGCGGCCGCGGCCGATGCGGCCGGCGGTCCGGAGACCGCTGCCCCCGGCACCGAGCCACCTCCCGCCGACGGCCACTGACCCGCGGAGCCGGGAACGCGGAACGGGCGTGCCGCGAGCGGGTTCGGAGCCTCGCACGCGTGCCGCGGGGGTACGCGGCCGCGGCCGCGCAACCTCCCGCCGGGCTCGGTCGTAAGGGAGTTGTCAGCCGCACCCACCCTTGCCCCGATCCCGGAGGTTCCCATGCGACGTCTGCCCCTCTTCCTACTTGCCGCCTCGCTGCTGGTGGTGACCGCCGCGGTCGCCCGCGAGCGCTCCCGCCTGACCTTCCACGAGAGCAGCGTATCGGCCCCGCGCGAACACGCCGGCGAGCGCGTGCGCGACGCGGTCGACTGC
>JBEBGT010000412.1:0-3673 GCA_040081365.1 Candidatus Eiseniibacteriota bacterium
GTTCATCGCACTCGCAGGCTTGCCTGCGGCGGTGGCCATGGCGGCGTTCATGTGGGCCAAAGTGGTGGTGCTCGCGGCACTCGTGGTGGGGTGGTGGCGCCGCTACGTGCCGCGCGCCAGTGTCATCGCGGTGGCGCTGCTCGCGCTCTACGGCGCCAATCGATCGGCGCAATGGGATCTCGCCGCGGGCAACGTGGCGTTGTTCGAATGTGCGCTGCTCTATGCCGCGTTCGATCAGTGGCTGCACGGTCGGCGCGTGGCGTTTGCGGCGCTGGTGGTCGCGGCGTCTCTGCTCAAGCTCACACCGGCGGTGTTCCTGTTGTTGTTGCTCGTGCCACTGCCGGGGCATGCCCCGCGGCCCGGGGTGTTCGCGGCTGCGTGTGCGCTGCTCGCGGCGCTGGTCGCGGGCCCCATGCTCGTGGGGCCGGCGGCGCACTTCACGCCGTTCTTCGCGCACGTGCCCGACGCCACGTCGTACACCGAGACGAATCCCAGCAGCCTCGGCTTCCTCACCGTGTCGCTCAGCCGTCTGGGGTTCCCGTGGGCGCAGCCCGCGGGGCTCGCGCTCTGGCTGGCGTATGGGGTGGCGCTGCTCACTGCCAGTCGCGCGCACCTGCGCGAGACCGCGCGGCTCCAGCACGGCACGCGCTGGCTCATGACCGCCGTTCTTTTGTACGTGCTCATCCATCCGCGCGTCATGGCGTACGGCTACGTGCTGGCCACGCCGGCGTTGCTCTACTTCATGCCGCGGCCGCTCGCGGGGCGCGTGGGCTCGCTGCTGCTGGCGCTGGTGCTGTGCGCGCAGGGGCTCTTGGTACAGCTCACCAATAACATGTCGGGTTCGGTGTTCGTGCTCTACGCGCCGTTCCTCATGACGCTCTCGGTATGGCTGCTCGCCGCTGCGCAGGTGCCCCGCGCCACGCAGGCCGAGATTGCCGAGCCCGCGCGGCGCGCGGCGTAGGAGCGCACCAGTTCCCGCGCAGCCGCGCGTCCACATGCCCTCCGTAGTTCTACGGACTCGCCGGGCGTGTTGCGAGCCGGGTTTCACTCCGGGCGAACGCAAAGCGGTTCCACTGCGCCGTTGGGAGCACTCTCGGCTTGCCGACCTGACCATGACTCGTTAGCATCGCTCGCGAGTCGACCATGGTGGTCCTGCGTGGCGGTCGCGCGGCCTTGCCCGCTGCGAACCTGCCGCCATCAGGTGGGCGGATCCAGAAGCATCGGTGCATGTGACGTCCCACTTTCTGGCTTGCGGTTCGGCGTTGCCGGCGTGGAGCGTCTCGTTGCATCACGGAGAGGTGTCCGAGTGGTTGAAGGAGCACGATTGGAAATCGTGTAGAGGCTAATACCCTCTCGAGGGTTCGAATCCCTCTCTCTCCGCCAGTTTCCCCTCGTGCTGGAGCCCCGCGAGGCTCCAACGCCACACCGTCCCGCGCCCAGGCTGCGCGGAGCGGCGAGATCATGCGGCCGCATCGATCCCCCCGGAGATCCACGCACATGGAACGCACGACGGCACAGCGCAAGGCCATCCAGAACGTACTCGAGCAGGCGGGGCGTCCGCTCAGCCCGCCCGAGATCTTCGCGGCAGCGCGCGCGATCGCTCCGGGGCTCGGTATGGCCACGGTGTACCGCACCATCAAGCGGCTGCTCGACGACGCCGAGATCGCCCAGGTCGAATTGCCGGGCGAGGCCCCGCGCTACGAGCGTGCGGGCATCGGGCATCACCACCACTTCCGCTGCAACGGCTGCAACAAGGTGTTCGACCTGCTGGGTTGCGCCAGTCAGTTCGAGAAGTGCACACCGCAGGGATTCAAGCTCGAAGGCCACGAGATCTTCCTGTTCGGCCGCTGCGAGGTGTGCGCGGTGGCATAGCGGCACCCGATCCGCCGCCGGGGCACGCGACTGCGTGCGAGGCCCTGAGCGTGGTCATTCCAGCCGCCCGGCGTGCTCGCGCCGGGCGGTTCGGCTTTCACCGCGCGCGGGCGGCCCGCCCAGCGCGCGTCGGGGCGCCAACGCCCGCGCGGCCGGGCGCGCTTGACCGACCGCGCCGTCCTGCTAATATCCGCGCCGCTTCGCAGTTACAGTTCCGCAACGCTCGCGGCGCTGTGGCGGCGGGAACACCTTGGGTGGGGATGTAGCTCAGCTGGGAGAGCGCCTCGTTCGCAACGAGGAGGTCGTCGGTTCGATCCCGATCATCTCCACCACTTATGACTCACGATTCCTTGGGCCAGGCCCAGCGCAACCCGGACTTGTGAACCCCGTCAGGACCGGAAGGTAGCAGCGGTAAACAGACCTTCGGGTGTGCCGCTGGATCCCCTGGCCCTTTTATTCGGCGGTCGCACTCCGACGTACTCCTAGGTCAGGCTCCTGCTGCGGCACCGCCGCGCTTCGCGGCCCGCCGCCCACGCCACGGTCCCATGGCCCCTCGCGCGCTCACGCTCAAGTACCGGCCGCAGGTCTTCGCCGACCTCGTGGGGCAGGACCACGTCACCAGCGTGCTCTCGGCTGCGCTCGAGTCCGGCCGCGTGGCGCACGCGTTCCTGTTCACCGGCGCGCGCGGCGTGGGCAAGACCACCAGCGCGCGCATCCTGGCCAAGGCGCTCAACTGCGAGAAGTCGGGCGTGGCCGCCGGCAAGAAGGGCAACGCGGGCGAACCCTGCGGCGTGTGCACGTCGTGCACCGAGATCACCACGGGCGTGTCGCTCGACGTGCTCGAGATCGACGGCGCCAGCAACCGTGGCATCGCCGACGTTCAGGCGCTGCGCGAATCCGTGCGCTTCGCGCCCACCGGCGGGCGCTACCGCGTGGTCATCATCGACGAGGTGCACCAGTTGTCGGGCGACGCGTTCGCGGCGTTGCTCAAGACGCTCGAAGAGCCGCCGGCGCACCTGGTGTTCATCTTTGCCACCACCGACCCGCAGAAGCTGCCCGACACCATCCGCTCGCGCACGCAGCGGTTCGACTTCGCACGCGTGGCCATCCGCCGCGTGGCCGACCGGTTGCTCGAGATCCAGAAGCGCGAGGGCGCCGATGCCGAGGGCGTGAAGTTCCAGATCACCGATGGCGCCGCGCTGCTCATCGCCCACAAGGGCGAGGGCAGCATGCGCGACGCCGTGTCGGCGCTCGACCAGGTGGTTTCGGCGGGCGAGGCGGGCGTCGACGAGGCGCTGGTGCGGCGCGTGCTGGGCATTCCCGATCGCGAGGCCTACTTCCAGGTGGCCGGTGCGGTGCTGGCGCGCGATGCACAGGCCACGTTGCGCGAACTGCACGCGGCGTTCGACAAGGGGCTGGACGCCAAGGAACTGGCCGAAGGGTTGGCCGAGCATTTCCGCAACATCCTCGTCATGAAGGTCGACCCGGCCAAGGGCCATGAACTCGTGGCGGCGTCCAACGAGGACCTGGCGCGCCTGAAGTCGCAGGGCGAGGGCTGGGCGGACACCGACCTCTTGCGCCTCATGCGCCTGGCGGCCGAATGCCAGTGGCCCATGCGTGATTCGCCGCAGCCGTTGGTGCACCTCGAGGCCGCGGTGCTCCAGATGGCCACGCTCGAGCCGGCGGAGTCGGTGGCGGCGCTCATCGAGCGGTTGGAGTCGCTCGAACGCAAGCTGTCGGGCGGGCTGCCGGTGTCGGCGGTGGGTGCCGCGCCCGCGCGCGGCGCGGCACCGGGCACGCG
>JBEBGT010000413.1:0-3671 GCA_040081365.1 Candidatus Eiseniibacteriota bacterium
CCGGCCGGCGCCTCGTGGCCGCCGCCGTGGCCCGCGGCGGCATGCGCGCGCGCGCCGTGCACCGGGCGCTGCGCGTGGCGCGCACGATCGCGGACCTCGCGGGCGAGCCGCGAGTGGGCGCGCTACGACTGGCCGAGGCGCTGCAGTACCGCGCGTACGAGGCGCGGCATCAGCATGAGGGGTGAGGGGTCGACCTGCGCATTCCGGAGCGGGCATCCTGGGCGATATGCGAATGACCCTGCGGCTCGACAACGCACTGCTCGCCACCGCTGCGCGCCTCACGGGCGTCCGGAACGAGGCGGCACCCGTCCGCATGGGACTCGAACTGCTCGTCTCTCGCGCCAGGGCACGGCGACTCGTCTCGCTCGCCGGCACCGAGAACCGGCTCCGCGCACCCCGCCGCCGAAGGGCCTCTCCAGCCTGATCCGCTTGAACCCCTCCGTCTGGGTGGAATCCTCTTGGGTTGACGTGCTCGCCCGACCGCTGAAGGGGCTCGTGGGGACGAAACCTCCCGATACCTGTGTGTCCTTCGCGATCGCACGGTGATGCCTTCACGGATTCCCTGCAGTCAGAGGGGCCGCTCACCCCCCGACGATCGGCCGCACCTCCACCGTGCCGCCGTACTTCAAGTGCGGGCACTCGCGGGCGAGCGTCGTGGCATCCTCGAGCGTGGGAGCCGCCACGATGAAGTAGCCGGTGAGCCGGCCGCGCTGGGCGTCGCTCATCACGGCGCCGGCGCTCACCTGCCCGCTCTCGAGCCACACTGAACGGCCATCGGAGCCCAGTTCGTCGCCCGCCACGAACTTCCCGGACTCCGCCAGATGCCCCGCCCACGCGGAGTACTCCTGCACGCGCGCCTCCATGCCATCGGCCGCGGGCGTCTGGTAACGCGCATCCTCGAACAGGAACAGCGCGAAGTGCGGAGCGTGTGACGCCGATCCGGTCTCGCCACCGGCGGCCGGCGCTGGCACCGAGTCCTTGCGCGCGCCACCCACCCCGAGCCCCACCACGAACATCAGCACGGCCGCAGCCGCCGTCATCACCCACGCCATCATCGGCATCTTCATGTGCCCTCCCACCAGGCCGCGCGCACGCACGGCCGCCAGTGTCCGGTCGCGCAGCGCCGCCGGCGCGACCTCGTCCTCGCCCCAGGCCCCGAACTCCGCGCTCACGCGCTCGTCCGGACCGTCGTCGTGTTCATCCGCCATGACTGCCTCCTCGCCCACCTTCGAGCGCTTCGCGCAGTGCGCGCCGCGCCCGGTGCAACTGGCTCTTGGACGTGCCCGCCACGATCCCGAAGCGCTCCGCGATCTCCTCGTGCGTGTAACCCTCGAGGTCGTGCAGCAAGAGCACCTCGCGGAAGCCGTCGGGCAGGCTCGCGAGCGCGCGCTCGAGCGCCATGCGTTCGGCGGTGTGTTCGCGCACCACGGCAGGACGCGTGCCTTCGATCACCGCGAACCGGCGTTCGCGTTCGCGCCGGTTGCGCAGCTCACGCCAGCGGTTGAGCACGATGCCGCACAGCCACGTGCGCAGGCTGGACTGCCAGCGGAACTCTGGCAGGCGCTGGAGTGCGCGCACCCACGCCTCCTGCACCAGTTCGCCCGGCTCGAGCCCGGTGCCGTTGCAGAGCCGCACCGCGAAGCGGTAGAGCCCATCGGTGTGCCGGTCGTAGAGGCGCAGGAAGTCCGCCTCGGACCGGCTCCGCAGGAAATCCTCGACCTGGCGGCGGTCGTCAGTGCCCGTGTCGTGTGTCATCGCAGGTGAGTGGCGCGAGCGGCCCGGAAGGTTGCATGGCCATCGTGGCTTCCTGGCCGGGACCTCAGTCCGTGCCCGACGCCCCCGCCGGCGGCGGTCCGATGAACGACCACGGCGAACGCAGGAAGCGCCCGAGCAGCTTGCGCGCCAGGCGCAACGCCTCGGTCATCGGCACGCCCTGCGCGCGCAGTGCGAGCGACAATGCGAGCAGGAAGCTCACGGACAGGTTGAGCACGAAGATCAGCGCGATGCCGGCGATCGCCCAGGCCAGCGCCCACCACTCGAAATGCTCGCCCGCCAACGCCGACGCGGCAAAAGTCAGCATTCCGCTCGACAGCGTCACGTGCCGCACGTCGAGGGGCAGCCCCGCGAACTTCGACAGCGCGGGCGTGAAGCCCAACAGGAACCCCAGCGCCACGCTGCCGCCCCACGCCGAGGCGTTGTTCGCGAACGCCTCGCCCCAGGCGCGGAAGCGCGCGCGGCCCAGACGCTCGCCCAACGGATGCTGCGCGATGGCCTCGCCCAGGCGGTGCGCGGTGGCCCAGTTCTCGAACCAGCCGCCGATCAGGCCCGACGCCCACAGGATCACGCCCGTGAGCGCGGCATAGAACGCGGTGCCCGACAACAACGGATGGAACGAGTGCAGCACGTGCTCGGCCTTCTCGGCTGTGATCCACGACTGGCCGGTGAGTGCGTGGAAGCCCAGGTCCAGCAGCAGTGCGCCCGCCGACACGCTGAGCACGTTGCCCAGCGCGGCCGCGAGCTGCGTGCGCACCGTGGCCGCCACCTGGTCGGCCAGCAGGTCCAGCCGGCGCGGGCCGGCCACGGTACCCACGATGTTGGCCAGCGTGGCCGCGGTCATGCTGGGCTGCTTGGTGGCGAGTGCCAAGTGAAACGACAGCATGATCAGGAAGCTCACCGCGTAATTCAAACCCGACAGGAACCCGTCGGGCAGCGGCGCCAGGCCGAACGTGGCGATCTTCAACTTGAGCGCCGAGGTCACCACCGTGAGCACGCCACCGCCGATGGCCGCACGCCACATGAGTGCGTACTCGGGGCGCGTGCGTGCGATGTAGTGCTCGCCAGCGCGGCCGTGGCCCTCGACGATGCGGCGCGCCAGCAGCCGCAGCGTGTCGGCCGCCAGCCGCCGCACACCGCGCGACTCCAACTGCGTGTCGACCAACTGTGCCAGCAGCGCGCGCGCCGCGGCCACGCGCGCCGCGGGCTCGGCGTCGCGCAGCGCCAGCAGGGCTTCAATACGATCGAGCGCGCGCGCCGACCACTCCAGGGCGTGCACGCGCGAGATGGTCACGCCCGAGCGCTCCATCTGCGTCTCCATGCTCGCCAGCTCGCGGCGCAGCGTGGCGATCGCGCCGTGGTCCGCACGCGTGTCGCGCTCGCGCGCGGCGAGCCGTGTGGCCAGCCCGAAGAATGGCGAACGCACGGGCGATGCATCGGCCAGCAGCGGCGACAGCCGATGCGAGAACACCACCGCCTCGATTCGCGTGGCCACCACGGCCAGCGCCACGTCGGCGCCCTCGGCCAGTGCGGGCCACTGGCGGCTGCGTTCGCCCGGGCCGATCGCCTCGGTGAGCCGCTGGAACCACGGTTCCGGCAGGCCGCGCAGCCGCGCGGCCACGGCCTCGGACGGGAACAGGCGCACGAGCAGCGGCCCCAGCTCGTGCGCTTCGCGGGGCGCGGGCAGCACGCGTGTCACCACGCGGCGCACCAGTTCGCCCACGAAGCCACGGTCGTGATCCACACCGGTGTCGGCGATGGCGCTCACGCAGTCGGTGGCCTCCAGCAGCCCGCCGACCGCCGCGCGCACGCCGTCGCGCAGGGGCGGTGAGATCTCCAGCAGACGGATCAGGAACGCCAATCGCCGCAGCGCCGGGTTCGTCTCGCCCGGCCCCAGT
>JBEBGT010000414.1:0-3668 GCA_040081365.1 Candidatus Eiseniibacteriota bacterium
CCAGACAATCAGCGCGAGCGCGAGGCGCGCCTTGCTGCGCTCGGCACAGCCGCGCTGGGTGTTCGACCTCGACGACGCCGTAGTCATGCCCACTGTGAGCGACGCGAACCGGCGCTTCATGGGACTCAAGGCACACGGCACCGTGCCGGCGCTTGCCGCAGGCGCAGGCGCGGTCTCGGCGGGCAACTCGTGGCTCGCGGACTGGGCGCGCCAGCAGCGTCCCGGCCGGCCGGGCAGCACCGTCGAGGTCATCCCCACCGTGGTCGACAGCGACCGGTGGACACCCGCCGCACCCGAGACCGGCAGTCCGGTCCGCATGTTGTGGATCGGAAGCGCGAGCACGCTCCGCTACCTCGAGCGGTGGAGCCCGGTGTTGTCCCGCCTCGGCCAGCGTCATCGCGAACTGGAGCTGCACGTGATCGGCGCGCGCCTCGAAGTACCGGGACTTCGCTGCCATTCACACGCATGGAGCGAGGAGACGGAGATCACCCTCGGCCGGCGCTGCCACATCGGGCTCTCCCCGCTCGCCGACGGCGACTGGGAGCGCGGAAAGTGCGGACTCAAGCTGCTGCTCTCCATGGCGCTGGGGCTGGCCACGGTCGCTTCGCGGCTCTCGAGCAGGCGCTCGAAAGCCTGATCGTCGATCCCGTTCGCCGCACATCGCTTGGTCGGGCCGCTCGAGTCACGTTGGAAGAACGCTTCTCGCTGCGCGCCGTGGCTCCCCGTCTCGCGCGACTGTTGCTCACTGCGGCGGATCCGGCATGAGCGGCGCACCGCTACGCGTCGCGCACGTCGTCGCCTCCACAGGGCGGAGCGGGGTCGAGAGCTACCTGCGAGCGCTTCTGCCGTCCTTCAAGCCCGCGCAGGTGCAAGCACGTGTGTTCGTCCCCGGACCCGGGCCGCTCGTCGATGCGCTGCATGCCCATGGCGTCACGGCCGAACCCGGAGCGCCCGCGAGCAAGTTCGCGTGGGGCGAAGCGCGCACTCTCGCCGCACGACTGCACGGACAATGCGACATCCTGCATGCGCACGGGCCGCGCGCCGCGTTCTGGAGCGCCCAAGTGGCCGAGGCGGCCCGCATCCCCGGATTCGTGTGCACGGTGCACGAACTTCGCTGGCTGAGCCTGCCTCCCGGACCGCGACGCGCGCTGTGGGTGGCTTTCGAATCGTGGGCCCTCGCCCGCGCCGACCGGCTGGTCGTGCTGTCCCACGACTCCGAGACGCGCGTGCGCGAGCGCTTCCCCCAGTGGGCGGCTCGCCTGGTCCGCGTGCCCAGTTCCACACCCCTGCTGCTGGACGACCGCACGCTACCGCGGGCCCACCCGGGGTCGCCTGAGACACCGCTCCGGGTGGTGGCCATCGGGCGCTTCGATTGGGTCAAGCGTCACGACCGCCTGCTCGACGCCGTGGCGATCGCGGCGAGGCGCGGGATCGCTTTGGAACTGCATCTGGCGGGTGACGGCCCGCTCGCGCCCGCCCTGCGCGAACAGGCGCACCGGCTGGGCATCCTCGATCGCCTGCACTGGCCTGGCGCGAACTTCGATGTGCCCGCCCTGCTCGCGAGTGGGCACGTGTTCGCCACCGCATCGCACACCGAGACGTTCGGCATCGCCGCGCTCGAGGCCATGGCGGTCGGGCTGCCGGTGGTCACCTGCGACAACGGCGGCGTGAGTGAACTGGTTCTCGACGGCGACTGCGGACACGTCGTCCGGGAGCGCAGTGACCCGGGCGCCGCGCAGGGCCTGGCCGAGGCACTCATGATGCTGGCCTCGGACCCCGCGCGTCGTGCACGCCTGGGCGAGTCGGCTGCCCGGCGCGCCCGCGAACACTACTCACCCGAAGCCATGGCGCGCGCGACGACCGCGGTATACGCGCAGGCCATGCGGGGCTGACCTCCCCCAACTCAGCGCACGGCCCGCTCCCGGCGCTCACGGTACGCGGCGATCATGCCCGCCGTGGTGCGCTCGAGACCACGGGAATCCCGCCACGCGTCGCGCAGCACGTCGCGCAACTCGCCGGCCGTGATCCCGCCAAGGAATCGCCCGCGCTGCAGCGCATGGCGCAGCGGGAACAGACACTCCAAGTAGAAGCGATAGGCCGCCCGCCACAGCGCGTGACTCCACGGCGACTGGTTGCGGCGCCGGAACAGGATGCGCGACAACGCGTCGTTGTAAACGTACTCGGGTCGCACCGCCGCGTGCGATGCTCCGGCCTCGTGCGCAGCGAGGAACCGGGGTTCGTAACGGAGGCGGAAGCCCGCACGCCGTGCGCGCAGACTGAACTCGCGGTCTTCACCCCCGAAGAAATACTCCTCGGGCAACAGACCGATGCTCGCGAACACGTCCCGGTGCACGAGCATCATGGCGCCCGAGATGAAACTACGGTCGGCCGCCGTGTCGTACTGCCCACGGTCGAGCTCGCCGAGCCCCAGGAACCGCTCGCTCATCCATCCGATCTCCCCGCCGACGGACCACAGGCGGGTGACGTCGGGCCAGCCGACGAGTTTGCCACCCACGATGCCGATCGCCGGATCACGCAACGCACCGGCGACGCCGTGCTCGAGAAAGCGCGGGGAGTGGCACACGACGTCATTGTTGAGCAGCATCACGTACTCACAACCGTCGTCGAGGGCACGCCGGATCGCCGGGTTGTTGCCGGCCGAGAAACCGAGGTTCTCATGGTTCTCCAGGAAGACGATGGCCTCGGCCCCGAACTCCTCCATGAGCCGTGTGAGCGAGTCGTCGGTGGAGCCGTTATCGATCACGTATAGGTTCACGGTTGAGTAAGTCTGCGCGCGCAGGGATTCCAGACAACGTCGCGTGACCGGCAGTCCATTCCAATGCAGCACGACGATGCCGACCCGGGGCGCGCGGGCTGTCGCGACGGGAGCCCTCATGCCCGGCCTCCCGGAGCCTGCGCGCTCAACAGCAACTCCTCGCCGGCCTCGCGCCAGAACGGCAGCAGCGCGCGCTCCGCCATCTGGAACGCGCTCGCCAGCACCCTTAGCGGCGGCCCCGCGGACCGTGCCTGCGTACCCGTCGCGAGTCCGGGCTGCAGTGACTCCCGCACGATCGCAGCGGCGAGACGAGCCGACGTGCGGACTCGCACGGATTCGAAACCGGCCTCGCGTGCGAGGTGCGCGAGGCCCGCCGCGGTGAACACCTGGAAGTGGCGCGGTGGCTCGAGCCCGCGCCAGCGGGACCCGAACACCCGCGAGCCGAGGCTCGCGGCGTTCGGCGTGGTCAGCGCCACCCGCCCGCCCGGCCGCAGCACACGCCGACAGTGGCGCAGGAACGCCGCGGGGTCGTCCACATGCTCGATCACGTGGATCGAGGTCACCGCGGCGTAGTGGCGTTCGGGCAGTTCGCTGCTCTCGAACGTGCCGACCCGGGCGCGCAGCCCCGCGTGGTTCGCCACCGCGATCGCCTGCGGGTCGAGGTCGATGCCCTCGGCATCCCAACCGAGTTCACGCATGAGCCGAAGCGTGCCCCCGCTCCCGCAACCAACGTCGAGCAGCGGACCGCGCCACTCCGAACGCAGCTCCAGGACACTCCATTCGAGGTGCTCGCGCCGGCCGGGCACCAGAGCGAGCGTCCAACCGAGCCACGCCGGCAGCGCAGGCTCGCTGCGATACCCGAATCGGTTCGCCAGATGCGCAAGCCGCGGCG
>JBEBGT010000415.1:0-3663 GCA_040081365.1 Candidatus Eiseniibacteriota bacterium
CATGTACGCCGCCTACGCCGTGGTCCAGCGCGTGCCATTGTCGTCGTGGTTGGTGGGCAGCGTGTTGCTGATCCTGGCCTTCGGGCTGCTGCTGCTGCCATGGTGGGCGCCCAAGGCTTCGGAACGCGTGCCGGAGTCGCGCCTGCGGCTCGCCGGTGTGATCACCTTCGCCGTCTGGCTCGCCCTGAGCGTGCTGGGCGCATTCCTGGATCGCGGATGAACACCGACCGCAGGCTCCCCCTGCCCCTGATCGGCGCTGTGTTCGCCGGCGCGTTGTGCGTGCTGTCGCTGGCCTCGTTGCGCGCCAGCGCACAGCCGGGCGAATCCCATCCGCGGCCCTCGGCGGTCACCGTGACGCCGGCCTCGGGCCGCTGCGGCTCGTGCCACCCGGTCGAGCGCGCGGCGTTCGAGACCAGCATCCATGCCGGTGAGGACGTGCACTGCACATCGTGCCACGGCGGCGATGCCACGTCGCTCGAGCAGCGCGTGGCGCACGGCGGCGCGTTCAAGGGCAAGCCCGCGCGTGCGACGATCCCCACGCTATGCGCGTCATGCCACGCCGACGAGAAGAAGATGCGCCCGTACAACCTGCCGGTGGACCAGTACGCGCTTTACCAGATGAGCGGTCATGGGGAGCGGTTGAAGCAGGGCGACACGCAGGTCGCGGTGTGTTCCGACTGCCATGGCGCGCACGACATCCTGGCGCCGTCCGATCCCGCAAGCCGCGTGTTCACCTCGAACATCCCGCGCACCTGTGGCCGCTGCCACGGCGACACGACACTGGTGAAGGCCCGTGGTATCCCCAATACGTTCGCGCTCTACGAGAACAGCACGCATGGGAAAGAGCTGCACGACAAGGGCAACCTGGGCGCCCCGACATGCGTGAGCTGTCACGGTGTGCACGGTGCCGCCCCGCCCGAGATCGGCGACATCAACAAGGTCTGCGGCCGCTGCCACACCGCCGAGCGCCGCTGGTTCCTGGCCGGCCCGCACAAGGATGCCATGAAGTCCAAGGACCTGGGCGAGTGCAGCTCGTGCCACAACGCGCACGACGTGCAGCCGACCAAGTCCGAGCGTCTGGGCACGCAGTGCGTGGAGTGCCATGCGCAGGACAGCCGCGAGGCCGCGGCGGGCCGCCAGTTGGAGACCGACTACCGCGCCGCGGCCGACGAGGTCGCGAAGGCCGAGGCCATGATCAGCAAGGCCGATGCCGTTCCGCTGCGCACCGACGACTACCGCGCCCGCATCGAGGAAGCGCACACCTACCTACGTGAGGCCCTCACCGCCGGTCACGCCGTGCAGCCCGAGGTGCTCGCCGACCTCGCGGTGCGTGCGCGCACCGTGGGGCAGGAGGTCCAGCACGACATCCACGGCAAGCTCGGAAACATCCGCACGGAGCGGCTGCTGCTGATCGTGTTCTGGTTCTATGTGCTCGGCACGGCCCTCCTGCTGAGGCGCATGCGCGACCGCGGCCCGCGCACGCAGGGGTGAGCGCCATGCCCGGGTGGCTGTCGGGACTGCTCGCGCGCTGGCGCGGGCTGAAGCTGCCGGGCCTGCCGCCGGCGATCGCGAAGCGGCTCCCGCAGGGTGCCGGGCGGATCGCCGGCCCGCTGGCCGTGTTCGGCGTCGGCTTCGGGATCGTGGCGATGCTGGCCATGGTCCAGATCACCAGCACCCCGAGCTTCTGTGGGACCTGCCACAACATGAAGCCGTACTACGAGTCGTGGAAGCGCTCCAAGCACAGCCAGATCGCGTGCGTGGAGTGCCACATCGCACCGGGCATCGGTGCTGAGGTGCGGAAGAAGTTCGAGGCCCTGAGCATGGTGGCCAAGTACTTCACCAGCACCGAGGGCACGAAACCATGGGCCGAGGTCGACGACGCGGCGTGCATGCGCTGCCACGAGCGCCGGCTGCTCGAGGGCAAGGAAGTCTTCCACAACGTCGTGTTCGACCACACGCCGCACCTGTCCGAGAGCCGCCGCGGTCTGCGCCTGCGCTGTACCTCGTGCCACTCGCAGATCGTGCAGGGCAGCCACATCGCCGTCACGGTCTCGACCTGCGCGCTGT
Source organism: Candidatus Eiseniibacteriota bacterium (assembly GCA_040081365.1). Classification (GTDB taxonomy): domain Bacteria; phylum Eisenbacteria; class RBG-16-71-46; order RBG-16-71-46; family RBG-16-71-46; genus JAIOPA01. The sequence continues at coordinate 2,068 of JBEBGT010000415.1, forward strand.
GCCACTTCAAGAACCAGCCGCTCAACACCGGGAACGGCGAGTGCCGCAAGTGCCACACCGTGCCCGAGAAGGTCACCACCAACGAGGGTGTGACGTTCGATCACCGCCAGGTGACGCGTCTCGACATGAAGTGCGACCTCTGTCATGGCGGTGTGGTGCGCGGCGACGGCTCGGTACCCAAGGAGCGCTGCCTCACCTGTCACAACGAGGAAGAGCGTTTGGGCCGCTACAACGAGACCAAGTTCCTGCACGACCAGCACGTCACCGAGCACAAGGTCGATTGCCAGCACTGCCACCTCACGATCGAGCACGGTAAGCTGCCGACGAAGGCCGCTTCGTCCACGCACGACGCCGCGGGCGACTGCCGCGCTTGCCACGGCAACGGCCACTCGCCCCAGCAGGACCTGTACGCGGGCATCGGCGGTCGCGGCGTGCCGCGCATGCCGAGCGTCATGTTCTCGGCCGGTGTCACCTGCCAGGGCTGCCACAACACCGCGTTCACCGTGCAGCCAGCGGGCCTCGAGCCCACGGGACCGATCACGGCTCGCGCCAGCGCCGTGTCGTGCATGTCGTGCCACGGCCCCTCGTACGGCCGGATCTTCGACGCCTGGAAGTCGAGCGTCGATGCGCGTGTCGTGGCGTTGAAGGGCCAACTGCAGGCCAGCACCGCGGCCATGGGCTTCGAACCGCCCAAGGCGTGGGAGGACGCGCGCGCCAACTTCATGTTGGTCGAGCGCGGCCATGGCGTGCACAACGTGAACTACACCTACGCGCTGCTCGACAAGTCGTTCGAGCAGATGAACGAGGCGCGTGCTGCCCGCGGGCTGGGTGCGCTGCAACGGCCGTGGAAGACGCTACCCGGCGGCTCCAGCCGCTGCCTGAGCTGCCATGCCGGTGTCGAGGACCAGCGCGGCACGTTCGCCGGGCAGGCGTTCTCGCACCAACCACACCTGGGCACGGCGAACCTCGGCTGCGAGAGCTGCCACCGGCCGCACGCCGAACGCGCGCCCGGCGAGATCGTGCGCTTCGGAGCCGACGGCTGCAAGAGCTGTCACCACAAGACCGCCACCGTGGCGTCGGTGCAGGTGTGCGGCAAGTGCCACGGCGACGTGAGCAAGAAGACCTACACCAGCTTCCGCGGCGAGTTCTCGCACGCGCAACACGCCGAGACCGGGCTCGAGTGCAAGAACTGCCACACACTGGCCGGCGGTGACGTGCGCCCGCCCAAGAGCACCTGCACGGAGTGCCACGAGTAGTTCTGCAGCCCGGAGCCTTGCGATCCCGGCCGGTGTGAGTCCCGGCCGCGTGCCCACGGAGTGAGCGAACGCGGCAGAACCGGTGACGAACCGCGGGTGTCGCGAGGAACCCTGCTTGGCCGCAGCTCGTCCATCCCCCATGCCGCCGGCGACGTCACGCCGTGCCCGCCCCGGGGTCGCTGACGCCGGGGCCGTCCGCCGCGGCCCCGAACCCATCCGCGAGGCCGCCGCCATGCCGAGTCCCGTCTGGAAGCCGATCGTCCGTGCCGTGCTCCTGTCGCTCACCCTGTGCGCCGCTCCCGCGCATGCCGCGACCGTCGGACGCGAGCAGACGCTGCAG
>JBEBGT010000416.1:0-3658 GCA_040081365.1 Candidatus Eiseniibacteriota bacterium
CCTCGACGTGCCCACGCAGAGCAAGGCTTACCTGCATCGCGTGGGGCGCACTGCGCGCGCCGGTGCCAAGGGCATCGCGGTCTCGCTCATGACGCATGGTGAAGAGAAGCTGGCCCGGCGGTTCGAGTCCGAGCTCGGCATCGTGCTGCAGCGCGTGAGCCTGCGCGAGGGCCGCCTGGTGCACGAGGGCACGCCCGCGGCGGACACGCCGAGCCGCGACGAGGCCTGAGCCGGTCGCTGGCAAGGCTTGCATGGCAAGCCCGCCGGCTCGCGTGCGCCACGCCTCATGAAAAGCCCGACTAGCGCGTGAGCCGCACCGCTTCGTAGCCGTCCGCGCGCATCTGCCACAGCTCGAACGCCCCGCTCTGCGCGCTCTGGAACACCAGATGCTCGGCGTCCAGCCAGCACGGCGCTTCGTCCAGGATGGGCATGGGGTGCTCGCGCAACCGCGTGATCTTGCCGCTCGCCACGTCGATGATGCACACCGAGGCCTCGCCGGCGCCCGGACCCTCGCGCGTGGCCGGACTCAGCTGGAACGCCAGCGTGCGGCCGTCCGGAGACCATGCCGGCCACTGCGGGTGCCCCAGTTCGCGGGCCACGCGCACGAGCGGCCAGTGGCCACGGCCGTTGGTACGGATCAGCCGGATCTCGAAGCCGCCGGCGGAGTCCTGGCGCGTGGCGGCGATCAGGCTGTCGTTGGGTGACCAGGCGAGGTTGTACCAGGCCGAACCACTGTCGGTGAGCGCGTTGGCGCGTGAGCCATCGAGGTTGGCGATCACCACGCGATTGCGCTTCCACGTGCCCCACGTGTAGGCCAGCCGGCGGCCGTGGTTCGCGAGCCGGATGCCCTTGGCGGGGAGCGTCACGCGCGGCTGCACGCGGCCGCTCTCGGGATCGAGCGACAGCAGCACCGCGGAGTCGCCACGCGCGACGGTGTACACGATGTGCTGTCCGCTGTCGGCCCACGCGGGCGGGCCTTCGCGCTCCGGTGAGTAGGTGAGCCGCCGGCTCAGCCCGGTGGCGACATCGAACAGGTAGAGTTCAGGTGTGCTGTCGCGCTCGGACACGTAGGCGATGCGCGTGCCGTCGGGCGAGACCGCGGGCAGCGTGGCGTTGCGCGCGGGTGCGGCGGAGGCCGGGCCCGCGCCCAGAGCGAGCGCTGCCAGCACGAGCAGGACGCGCGGGCTCACGGTCGCAGTTCCACCCGATCGAGCGGCGCGCGCTCGATGCGCCGCCAGTTCATGTCGAACGGCACGTAGCCGTGATCCGCCCAGCGCCGGCGCAGGTCGCGCTCGCCGGTGCGGAACGCGGCGCTGTTCCAGGGCGGCACCACGCCGAAGCTGAGATCGGGCTGCGCCAGGTCGACGACATGGCGATACGCAGGCCCGTGGCCGACCTCGAGGTTCCACGGCAGTCGCGAGGGTCCAACGCTGGGGCTGGCGTTGTCGCCGTCCTCGGGCGTGAGCGGCGGCTCCCAGCGTGCGCGGCCATCGAGCGCCGACAGCGGGTGCTTGAAGCGCGCCAAGTGCGCACGGCCGTACTGCCAGCGCGTGAGGTCGGGGCCCAGCTTGGCGGCCAGTGTGTCGAGCGCCATGGCGAGCGAGGCGGCCGCGGCCACGGCCGGCGTCTCGGCCTCGCCCTTGGGCCCGCCGCGCAGCAGCGTCTCGGGAGCGCGGTCCATGAGCGATGCCAGTGTGAGCCCGGGGAAGCCCTCGGTGCGCACGTGTCGCATGTAGGCGCCGAACCATGCGCGGTACAACGTGGGCGCGACGCTCGAGCGCCGAGCGCGATAGTCCCAGGCCCGCAGGGTGTCGAGCGCGGCCTTCGAGCGCGGCGGCAGCACGGTGTAGAACGAGTCCGCGCACTCGAGCAGGTGGCGCACATGGCGCTCGGCGGCGAGCGAGTAGACGTCGTTCTGCACGCTGGCGACATCGGCGAGCGTGACCTGTTTGTCGAGTTCCAGCCGGTTCGCCATGCGGCGCGCACGATCGTGCGCCCAGTCGTAGCGCGGCAGTGCGTAGGGGTAGCGCGTGCCCACGGGACGATTGTTGGCGTTGACCGCGAACAGCGTGGCGGGCACGCGCCAGTGCGGGTTCTGCCCGCTCGGCACGAACCCGGTCCACTCGTACTGGCCGTTGCCGGGGATCGGCCCGGGACCGGGCACCTGCTCGCGCACGGGCAGCAGGCCCGCGGCGCGGTAGCGCGTGTCGCCGCTCACGTCGGCCGACACCATGTTGAGGCACGGCGTCACCAGCGTCATGATGCGTTCGTCGATCTCGGCCGCGCTCTTCGAGCGCTCCAGGCCGATGAGGCGCGCGAGCGTGATGCGATCGTCCTCGAGCGCGGTCCAGCGCGCGGCGTAGGCCATGTGCTTCTTGGTGTCCAGCACCAGCACCGGGCCATGCGGGGTGTAGCGGCGCTCGTTCATGAACGGCAGCACGGGAATGCCCAGCCCGAGCACGCGGAAGGTCATGTCGAACGGCTTCTTCACGAGTGGCACCCAGCCGGCGCGGCCGTCGCGGGCGTGTGTGCGCACGCGGGTGTTGTCGCTCGAGAGCGTGTCGGCATAGACGTCGATGACGTCGGCCGAGAGCGCGGTCACGCCCCAGGCGGCGTGGGCATTGCGCCCGCTCACGATGAGCGGCAGGCCCGGCACGTCGGCGCCGATGGCATCGAACTGCCCGCTCACCGACAGGTGGATGACGTGGAACGGACTCGGGTTGCCGAGCGCCAAGTGCGGATCGTTGGCGAGCAGCGGCCGGCCGCTGGCGCTGCGCTTCGCGCCCACCACGAACTGGTTGCTCGCGCGGCTCGCGCCGTCGGCGTCTGCGGGCGGGAACGCGGCCAGCAGCCGCGCGACCTGCGCGCTTGCTGCCGGCGAGGGCTGCGGCCTGGGCGCGATCGCGATCGACACGGCCGCGCTGGCCGCCGTCGCGGGCCACAGCCGTGCCGCCGCACTGTCGGGGACCGTGTCGTAGAGCCAGCGGTTCTCGTAGCGGCGGCGGTTCGTGTACCACGCCGCGCCGCTGTCGGCCACGGCGCGCATCTCGCCGAGTTCCGAGAGATCCAGGTCCAGCGTGATGCCGAAGCCGAGGATCACCAGCACGCAGTCCTCGGCCGTCCAGTCGGCGGGGCGGCCTTTCAAGCGCAGCACTTCGTCGGGCCAGGGCCGTGTGCCGGCGCGGCACTCGGCGAGATACGCATTGACGCCCGCCGCGTAGTGCTCGAGCGCGGATCGCAGCGCGGCATCGGCGCGGTCGCGCTGCCAGATCGCGCGGGCGCGTTCGCGCAACCGGAACAACTGCGCGCCGCCATCGGCCTGCAGCGCGGCGTTGCCGAGCCAGCGATGTGTGTGGCCGTCGGCCGCCGCGCGGGTCAGCAACATCTGCCACAACCGGTCGCGCGCACTGACCCAGCCCCAGGCGGTATAGAGGTCGTCCAGGTCGCGGGCGCGAACGTGCGGGATGCCCCAGCGGTCCGTGGTCACTTCCACCGTGGCGCGCAGTCCGGAAACACGCGGCGAGGCCGACTGGGCGTGGCCGCGGCGCGACGAGCCGCCGCTGCCAAGCAGCAGGGCGACGGCGAACACGAGGGCGATCGGGAGGGCTGGGCGCATGGGGCGGGAGACTAACACCTCCCCGCGCGAGTCCCTATGGCC
>JBEBGT010000417.1:0-3652 GCA_040081365.1 Candidatus Eiseniibacteriota bacterium
ACCGGGCACTCATGGGCTTCCGCCACGACGGACCCAGCAAACACACGGTTTCTTGCATCCGACGGCCGCGCGGCGCGTACGGGCTGGGTGAGTGGCCCCAGTCCCCTTGGCGCGGCGCCGGACCACCTCGGCCGGGTGGCCGGAAGTCCGCCCGGGCAGTATGCCGGATGCGCAACGCGCGGCACTCCCCTACTCTGCCGCCATGCCGACCCCAACGCTCAATTACCATCACCTGCGCTATTTCTGGATGGTCGCGCGCGAAGGCAGCGTGCGCCGCGCCGCGGAGCGCATGCACGTCTCGCAGCCGACCGTGTCGGCGCAGGTGAGCGCGCTCGAGGATGCCCTGGGCGAGAAACTGCTCCGCCGCGCCGGCCGCGGGCTGGTGCTCACCGAGACCGGCGAGCGCGTGCGCCGCTACGCCGATGACATCTTCGCGCTCGGCGACGAGCTGCAGTCCGCGCTGCGTGAACCCGGACCGGCCTCGCCGTTGCGGGTGAGCATCGGGATCACCGATTCCGTGCCCAAGCTGCTGAGCCACGCCATCGTGCGGCCCGCGTTCGGCTCGGCGCCGCACGTCCAGGTGGTGTGCCACGAGGGCCGCGTGGCCGACCTGATCGGCGAGCTGGCCGCGTTCCGGCTCGATCTCGTGCTGGCGGACGAACCCGCGCCCAGCTCACTGCCGGTCAAGACCCATCATCAGTTGCTCGGGGGCTGCGGCGTGGTGATGTGCGCCACGGGGCGCCTGGCCGCGCAACTCAAACCGCGCTTCCCACGCTCGCTCGACGGTGCGCCCGCGCTGCTCCCGGCCGCGCACTCGGCGATCCGCCGCACGCTCGAGCCGTGGTTCGAATCGCACGGCATCAAGCCGCGCGTCGTGGCCGAATATGACGATGGCGCGCTCATGAAGATGGCCGCGGCCGACGGGCTCGGTTTCCTGCCCGTCCCGCTGGCGGCGGCCAAGGAGGCTGCCACCCGCTGGGGGCTCAAGTCGATCGGCCGGGCCGGGGACTGCCGGGTGCAGTTCTACGCGATCACGACCGAACGCCGCGTGCAGCATCCGGCGGTGATCGCGATCACGCGCGCCGCGCACCGCACACTCAGCGAACGCGCCTGAATCGCGTGGGCCCTACCGCGCGGGTGGATTGAGCGCGCGACCGAGCCCGCCTTCGAGGTCCGCGGCGAGCCACGCCAGCACCGCGTAGCACGCCACATTGCGGCGCAGAAGCAGCGGATCGACCTTGTCGAACGTGTCGTTGGCCGTGTGGTGCAGGTCGAAGTAATCGGACGCGTCCGTGTCGAGATCGCAAACCGGCACACCCAGTGGCACGAGCTGGCCCACGTCGGCATCCCCACTGGCGTCGTTGCCGCGATATTCCACACCGAGCGGAGCCAGCACCGAGTGCATGGCCCGGATGGCCGGTAGGTACTCCGGCGTGACACGCGAGCGCAACCCGATGGGCAGGAACGCCCCGAGGTCGGACTCCATGCCGAGCACGTGCCGGGCCGCCTCGCCCGCATGCACCTGCGCATACGCCCGCGCACCCGACAGCCCGAACTCCTCGTTGGCGAACAGCACCACGCGGATCGTGCGGCGCGGCCGTGGTACGGCCTCGCCGATGAGCTTGGCGGCCGCAGTCATGATCGCCACGCCGGCGCCGTCGTCGTGCGCACCCGTGCCCAGGTCCCACGAGTCGAGGTGTGCTCCCAGCACGACGACCTCGTGGGGCCGCTCGCGCCCCGGGATCTCGCCGATGACGTTCGCGGACTGCGCGCTGTCCGCCATGCGGGAACTGTTGCGCAGGCGCATGCGCACGGTGCGGCCGCTCGCCAACTGGTCCTCGAGCAGGTCCGCGTCGGGGTTCGAGATGGCCAGCGCCGGAATGCGTGTCACCGCCGGGTCGTAGCGCATGGCGCCGGTGTGGGGCAGCCGGTTGCGGTCGGTCCCCACCGAACGGATGACCATGGCCAGCGCGCCGCGGCGCGCGGCCTCGATCGCGCCCCGGCCGCGCACCGCGACCGCACGGCCGTAGCCCGAACCGTCGCGGGAACGGTCCATGCGGCCGGAGAAGAACACGATGCGGCCCGCGAAGCGCGTGGAGTCCCCTTGCGCCATCTCGTCGAGATTCGTGACCGCGACCACATCGGCCTCGATGCCGCGGTCCGGCGTGGCCACGCTGCCGCCGAGGGCGGCCGCCGCGAACTGCTGCGGCCACGGCGCCACGGTCTCGGCCACACATTCGCCACGCACCCAATGCGGCACCCGCACCGCTTCGGCGCGCACATTGGCGAATCCCAGCGCGCGCATGCGCTCGAGCGCCCACGCCACGGCGCGCGCATCGGCTTCCGAGCCGGCGGGACGCGCTCCGACCTGGCTCGTGAGTGCACGCAACAGCTCGTAGCCGGTGTCGTCGGCCAGCGCGCGCTCGCGCAGTTGGCGCGCCTGCGCGAGTTGCGCGGCACTGAACGTGCGCGGCTCGGCCGTGGCCGGCGCCGCGTAGGCGGCCGGCGGGACGGCGGACAGCCGGACCGCGACGAACGCGGCCAGCACGAAACGGGACATGCGTGACGACATGACGGCCTCCCCGGCCGGGCAGCGCGCGGCGGGCTACTGCTTGCCGCCGAGGATGCCCTTCAGGTCCATGATCGTGTTCTGGTCGGAGACGATCACCTGGATCTTGTCCGACAGCTTGTCGACGTACAGGTACTTGATGTAGTTCGGGTTCCGCGCCAGCGCCTGGTTGATGACTTCGATCGAGTTCGCCCGGCCGCGCGCCTCGATGACCTTGCGCTCGGCCTCCTTCTGTTCCTTCTCGAGCGTGTATTTCATCTGCTCGGCGGACTGCTGCGCGATGGTCTTGGCTTCGATGGCCTTGGTGAACTCGGGCGTGAAGCGCACGTCGCGCAGCACGACTTCATCGACCACGAAGCCGTCCTTCTCGACAAGTTGCTTGATCTTGACGTTGATCTCGTTCTGGATGTCGGCGCGCTTCTCGGAATACACGTCCATGACCGGGTACTCCGAGATCACGAGTCGGATCACCGAACGCACGGCCGGCCGGATGATCTTCTCCTCGAACTCCGGCCCGATGGTCTGGTGGATCGCGATCAGGCGCTTGGGGTCGACGTGATGCCAGACCGTGAGGTCGATGCCGACCTGCAGGCCTTCACGGGTGGGCGACCACAGCGAGTCGTCGATCTCGCTCTTGCGGCCTTCACCGGTCTGCCCCGACATGGTGTACTCCTGCCGGCGCAGGTCGTACTCCGCGGTGCTGCTGACGAACGGCGGCACGAACGTGATGCCCTCGGTGGCGAGCGTGAAGTGCTTGGTGACGGTGTTGAACACCACAAGCCCGTGCCCCACCGGCACGACCCGGAACGTGGTCGTGAGCAGGATCAACAGCGCGATCACCCCCGCGACACTGAGCGCGGTGCGCGCTGCGGCTTCGGGACTTGGCGCCAACGGACGCCCGGAGCTGTCGCGCACATGCGCCATGCGCTTCGAGACCTGGCCCCACACCGCGAGCGCGGCCACGGCCAGCACGAGCAACACGAGGAATCCACCCACGAGCGACCTCCCTTGGGATCCACGCCACGGGCCGCCTGCGGGCAGGAGCCCCTGCCGGCGGCGGCCGCGCTGTTCTCGAACCTAGCC
>JBEBGT010000418.1:0-3647 GCA_040081365.1 Candidatus Eiseniibacteriota bacterium
GGCCACCTACCGGCGGCGAGCCGCCGGTAGGTGGCCTCGAACTGTCCTGGTGCCGGTGCTGCAGTTTCCGGGAGGTTGGGCGACGAGGCGCACTTCGCCCAGAACTCGGCGGGCGTGAGGTCGATGCGGTCGACGTACTCCTGCCCATCGATGCGGATGGTGAGAGGAACGATGTCGATGCCCAGCTCGTCGGCGACGTGCTGCGGCAGGTCGCACGCGGAGTCGGTGACGATTCGGACGCGGTTGGTGCTCACGTTGTCGTTGCTCACGAAGGTGGGAGGGTACTCGTTGCAGCGTCGGGCGACAGTTCGTGGGTGAGCGCCAGCTCTTTTGCGGTCGTGACCTTGCGGCCCGGATGACGGGCGGCGGCTTTGGCGGCGGCACGATTGCGGCGGCTGATTCTGACGTGACGGACCCACCAGGTGAGGACCACCAGCACGAGGGCGCCCGTGATGAGGTTGCCGAGGCCGCTGAGCGCCGTGACGTTGGCTCGCAACGGCACTGCGGGCGCCAACTCGCTGTCGCCCACCGGCGTGAACACCTGGGCCAGGTTGGACAGCGGCGAATCCGTCAGCGCGCGGTCGATGGCGCGCACCGCGAAGTACCAGCGCCGAGCCGCCGCCACGCGCGTCACCTGCAGCGTCTCGGCGCCACCGGCATCGACGAACGCCGGCCGGCGCAACTGGATGGGCGCGCCCTCGAAGCTGTCGTCATCGAACACCTGCGTGGATCCCGCGATGCGGTACGACTGCGGGCGGCCCTCGCTGCCATCGTCGCCCGTGGCGGTCCAGGTGAGCACCACCGTGCTCTCGTCGACGGCGACCGCGCGCAGGTCGGTGATCGCGGCCGGAGCCAGCCCCGGCACCTGGGCCGAATCCGAGTTGGACACCGCGCTGCGGTTGCCCGCGCGATCCCGCACGCGCACCGCGAACCACCACGTGGAGCCCTCCGGCAGACCGATCACGTCGAGCGTGCCCAGCGCACCGGGAGCGCCCGGTGCGGGCACCGGCACGGAGATCCCGTTCGCGAACGTGGCGTCGTCGAGCGGGAAGCGCGCGCGGCGCAGTTCGACCTGCGCGGCGGTGCCGTTCAGGCTGTCATCACCGGTGACGTTCCAGCGGACGCGTGCCGCGATCGTGCTGAGCGCGCTCGCCTGTAGCGTGGTGACCATGGCCGGCCGGATGCGGTCGATCGTCTGCACCGGTGTGCCGTTGGCATGGCTCGCGGTGCGCGCCATGTCGCCGCGCGGCGTGGCCCACAGCGCGGCGTCGGGATGCCATGTGAGCGCACCCGCATCGAACGTGTAGGCGAGCGAATCCACCACCGACACGCCCGCTGCCACCTCGCTGGCGCCGTCGCCGTCGAGGTCGTCCACCGCCGGCGCGATGCCCGCCACACCGAACAGTGGGAAGCGCGGGTTCGCCTGCGCGAATGAATCCAGCACGCGGAAGCCCGTGCTCTGGAAGTAGCCGATATCCTGCGCGCCCGCGACCGAGCCCAGCGGCGCGATGACCGGCGGGCCGACCACCGGGGCGGCGAGCGTGAGCGGCCAGCCGGGGCGCGACGAGAGCGGCGCGCCCGCGAGGTCGCGCACCTCGAGCCCGGCGCCGGCCCCGCCCACCGCGACCACGATGCACTCCGGCAGGTCGGCCGCGAGCGTGCCGAGCGCCGGGTCCTGGCTCGCGGGGCCCGCGAGCGGCACGCTCCAGCGCAGCGTGCCGTCGGTCGCCACGGCATCGAGCGTGGAGGACGCGAGCAGGATGTTGAGTGCGGGAGCCGCGACCGGATCGCGCGCGATGACCGGTGCGCGCGCCGACGGGAACGGCCCGGCCGGGAAGCCCGCGAGTTCGGCGCCACCCGCGCCCACCACGTGCAGCATGAATGCGCCATCGAGGAACGCCAGTTCGTCGCCCGCCACGCCATCGAGATCGGCTGCGGCCGGCACCGAGAGCCCCGGCGGGCCGGCGTCGAACGGGAAGCCCGCGAGAGGCACGCCGGCGGCGTTCCACGCGAACATGCGCCCCGTGCCGATATTGCTGCCGCCCGCCACGATGTCGGGCACGCCATCGCCATCGACATCGGTGACGAGCGCGCCGGCGTTCATGTTGGCGCCGGCCAGTGCCACCTGCGGCCAGCCCTCGGCGATGCGGCCGTCGTCGTGCACCGCGAACACGCTGCCCGTGCTGGTGCCGGCCACGATGAGCACGCCCACCGGCAACCCGAAGTCCGCGGCCGCCAGCTGCCCCGTGAGCGGTGCCGGCAGCGCGCGCGACCACAGCGTGTCGCCAGTGGCGCCGTCGAACGCGAGCAACGTGCGATCGCTCATGGCGTACACCACCACCGTGCGCCCCGTGTTGTAATGCAGCACCACCGGTGCGCCCAGGCTGCGCGCACGCGTGTGCACCGCCAGAGAGCGCGCGGGATCGGTGAGCGCGCGCAGCAGGTTCAGCCGGCCCTTGCCGTAGTCCGTGATGAGCGGGTTCTGCGCCGAGATGTCGTCGGACGTCTCGCGCAGCCGCAGGTTCATGCCCACCGGCGTGAGCGGATCGAGCCCGGCGCGGCGGCGCTGCGCCTGCACCAACGCCACCGCGCCCGCCACCTGCGGTGCCGCGAACGACGTGCCGTTGATGAAGCTGCGGTACGTGGGCGTGCGGGACGTGAGGCTGTCGGTGGTGGAGAGCCGCTGGATCATGGTGGACGTCATGATCACGCCCGCCGCCGCGAGGTCGACCCACGGCCCGCGCACGGCATTGACCCACACGACGTCGGTGGAATCGGTGGCGGTGACCGCGATGACGTCGTCGCGAGTCCCCAGATAGGTGAAGCCGGTGCCGAAGTTGCCCGAGGCATCGACGATGACCATGCCCGCGCGCGTGGCCGCGCTCACCGCGGCGTCGAGCCCGCCGGTGTTCTGCGACTGCCACGAGCAGTTGACCACGCTCACGCCCATGCGCGTGGCGTACCGGATGGCCGCGGCGGCGTAGCTCATGTCGACATTGCCCGCCGGCGGCAGCCCGCCCGACTGCAACCAACCGATGCGCAGCGACATCATGCGCACGTTGGGGACCACTCCCGCGAGCCCGATGCCGTTGCCCGCGATGGCGCCGACGATCCCGGCCACCGCCGTGCCATGACCGCCGTAGTCGTTGGGATCGTTGTCCTCGTTGCGCGCGTCCTCGCCCGCAGCCGCCAGCGTCCCCGCCGCCACGAAGTCCCAGCCCGAGAAGTCATCGATGTAGCCGTTGGCATCGTCGTCGACGCCCGGCACACCACCGCGCTCGGCCCAGTTCACGTACAGGTTGCCGCGCTCGCCCGCCACACCGCCGAGATCGGGGTGATACGGGATCACGCCGGTGTCGATGATGCCGACCACGATGTTCGTGTCGCCGCTCTCGAGTTGCCACGCCTCGGGTGCGCGGATGTCGGTGCGCACGGCTTGCTCCTTGTAGAGCCAGTAGGCGGCGAACGTGAGCGAGTCGTTGGGCAGCGCCGAGACCGGCAGCACCGCGATCGGGTCGGCGCTCGCCACCTCGGGCAGCGCGCGCAGGCGCTCGAGCGCCGAGGCCAGGTCGGAGCCGGGTGCCAGGTGCAGCAGGTGGAACGCGGTGAAGTCGGTGTCGGTGGGATCCGTGGGCGCGGTCTCGCCG
>JBEBGT010000419.1:0-3643 GCA_040081365.1 Candidatus Eiseniibacteriota bacterium
GAAGAACTTGGTGGGGATGCGGCTGTTGTCCGTGGCGTCCAGTGTGCCGTCGACGATGAACTTGAGCACCTTGGTGCCGAGCGCCACGGGCAGGATCTTGCCCGTCGGGCCGCGGCCGTCCTTCTGCTCCTGGCAGTTCACCAGATACAGCGCCGTGCCGCTCGCCAGCTTGCTGAAGTCGATGATGACGTCCACGCGCTGCGCGACGGCGATGCGGAAGTTCCTCACCATGAGCGGCTTCGGCAGGAAGTTGCCGTCGTGCGTCATCTGGATCATCGACTGGCCGTTCGACAGGAAGAAGTTGTAGAAGCGGCTGGTGCCGATGTTCTGCGCCCGGAAACGATACTTCCGGCGGGCGACGCGCATGAACGGCTGGATCTTGCCGTTCACCGTCATCTTGTCCCCGATGATGCCGTCGAGGTTGAACAGGTCGAAGTAGCCGCGACCCCGCGGGTCGAAAACGCGATCGTGGAACACCAGCGGCACATCGAAGTCGCCACTCGGCAGCTTCCAGGCCGTCGGGCTGGAGTCGTTCTCATCGCCCGAGTCGAACTCGTTGAACATGTAGTACACGCCGGCATTGCCGCGATACACGTTCTGCGACGTGAAGTCGAGGCAGTGGTCGTGGTACCACAACGTGCTCATGGTCTCACGCACGTCGCCGAGCGGCCCGAACTTGGGATCCGTGAAGCCGGCGCGCTTGTTGAGGTAGAGGTGATCCTTCCAGTAGCCGCCGAGCGGAGTGGTCCCACCACCGGAGTCCTCGATCATGTCCATGGGGTTGCCATCGGACTCGGACTCCGTGTGGCCGTTGTGAAGGTGGGTCGTCGGCGTCGGGCGGCCATAGCCCTTGTGGTCCGCCAGCGACGGCAGGTTGTTGCAGAACCGCATCATCACGGGCCGGTCGACGCGGGCGTGGATGCGCGGGCCGGGGAACATGCCGTTGAAGAGCCAGACGTCATCGAGCGGCAGTTCGCGATGCCAGCTCGCCTTCGTCGCCCGGTTGTCATTGACGTAGAAGTCCATGTTCTCGGCGTCGAACAGGCTCCAGTACTGGTGCCCGTCGGGACGCGCCCGCTCTCCCATCATGGTATTGCACTGTTGGGTCGGCGCTGGGCCCGGCAGGTCCGACATCTTCATCGGCTTGGCGACCGGCGGCACCGGCATCTCCTCGAGCCACGGCGTGGTCGGCGGGCTGACCACCGAGCCGCCGGCCGTCGCGTTGCGCGACGAGAGGCCCATCTTGGCGACCAGGAATCCGGAACTCGTGAGCAGCCCCATCTTGAACAGGTCGCGGCGAGTCAGTTTCGCGTCCACGATCTCCACGCGGTTCTTGCGCGCGGTCTCGGCCATCTGCTGCTTCCATCCAGCCATCGGATGTACCCCTTTCAGGCGTTGTCGAAGGCGGCGCACTGGGCGCGCCCGTCACATGCGTGAGTGAGAGTGAGCGGTGTGGAGCGCGTCGCGGCGGCCGCATGGCGGCGCCGGCGGCGTGTCCGGGTTACCGCAGCACCACGAGCTTCAGCTTGGACTCCTGGCCGCCCGTGCGGGAGACGAGGAAGTACACGCCGTTGGCGACGTTGCGGCCCGAGTCGTCCGTGCCGTCCCAGTGGATCACCTGGCGCCCGGCCTCGGCCGTGCCCCGCGTGAGCGTGCGGACGTGACGGCCGGCGAGGTCGATCATGCGGACCTCGGCGACACCGCCGCGCGACGGGATGACGAACGAGACGTTGAGCGCGCCGCCCTTGTAGGGCAGCGGCCACGCCGCGAGCGAACGGGCCGGCAGTACCGAGCCGCCGTTGCCGGCCGGCTTGCCGCCGAACTGGACGCTGGCACTCACGACGCGGAACGAACCCTTGCCCGTGCGCGCCGTGCAGGCGATCACCGGGGCGCCGGAGCGGTCCAGGGCGAGCGAGGTGTTGCGGCCGGTGATGCCGTTCGCATCCACCGTCTCGGTCATCCAGATCCCGTCCTGCGCGACCGCGTACTTGAGCGTCTGCTGCTGCGCGTCCAGGTAGCTGATATGCGCTTCACCCTGGGCATCCAGCGCGAGCGACGAGTAAGCACCCACGTCACCCGAGGCATCGACGATCGTGGTCTTCCACGAGCCGTCCGCCTGCTGCGCGGCGTACTTGAGCGCGCCGTTCTGCAGGTCGTAGTAGCTCACGCGGGCCGCGCCCGCGGCATCCAGCGCGATGGACGTGTGTTCGCCCACGTCGCCGCGCGCGTCGACCGTCTCGGTGACCCACTCGCCATTCACCTTGGCCGCCACCTTGAGGTCGGCGTTCGTGATGTCCTGATAGGCGATGTGCGCCACACCCTGCTGGTCGATGGCGAGCGACGTGTAGTGGCCCACGTTCGGCACGTCCTGCGAGATCGCCGGCTGCTTGGCCGCACGGTCGGTGCGGTTCACGGCTTGCTCGGTCTCGGCGGCATTGCCCGCGCCGTCGACCGTCTCGATGGTCCACGTGCCCTGCGCCAGCGAGGCGAACCGCAGGTTCAGGTTCTGGCTGTCGTAGTAGCTGATGCTGGGGTGGTCGTTCGCGTCGAGCGCGAGCGCGCAGTAGTGCCCCACGCCCTCGGCCGAGCCATCCACCACCTGCGTGCTCCAGGCGCCGCCGGTGCGGCTGGCGTACTTGAGGATGCCCTTCGAGGCGTCGTAGTAGGCGATGTGCGCGACCCCGCGCGAATCGAGCGCGAGCGAGGCGTACCAGCCCACCATGCCGTCGGCGTCGACCAGCTCCGTGCGCCAGCCCGACTGGGTCTGGAACGCATAGACGAGCGCGTCACGCGTGACGTCGAAGTACGCCACGTGGGTTCGGCCCATGCCGTCGAGCTCGGCCGACGTGTAGTCGCCCAGGCCGTCGATCGTGGACGTCGGCTGGCTCACGAACGGCACCCGAGGGGCCGCCATGGCCGGACCCGCGAGGGCCGATGCCACGGCCGCGAGGGTCAGGATGTGGAACGTGATGCGGGAGAGGGAACGCATGTGCTGATCCTCCTACGGAACCGGACTCCCCCAGCACGAGGGATCCCGGTCTGCTACCGCGTCGCAGGGATGATGCGGCCGTCGAGAGAGGACGGTTGCGCACCGGACACGCCGGGCCGACGCAGGAGAGACCCGACGAGAACTTGTGCTACTTAAGTATGAGTGCGCGTGATTCACATGCCGCAACGCTGTTCCCTGCGGGACTTCATCAATTGACAGTGCACTCGCGTGTGTTGCGTGGTGCATCACTGCGGGTGTGGCGACTCGCTCGTACGGTGGCATGCGTGGTACCGCATCGCATGCTGACCCGGCCGGCGTCATCGGTGTGCGTGCACACACGGTCGCATGCGGCCAATAATCTGGCAGTGCGCAGATGACAAGTCGTGAGAACGCATTCCCGTGCGACTCGTGCAGTGCGCGCAATGCACAGCGCGACTGCTCGAAGTGTGTATGAGACGCGACAGGCGGACCGTTCGTTGCGCGAGGGTCAGGGTTTGCGGAGACCGCCCGGATCGCGCTCGCGATCGCGGGCAGGGATGGTCCGGCGCCCGGCGCCCGGCGCCCGGTGCAACGGCGGCGATGGTCGGGCGACCAGCCCCCCGGAAGCACGGAAGGCCGCCCCGGGGGGGGCGGCCTTCGTGCCGAGCACGGGCC
>JBEBGT010000420.1:0-3637 GCA_040081365.1 Candidatus Eiseniibacteriota bacterium
CCGGAGCACCCCCCGCCCCGGGGGCAATCGTTCCGCCCGCGTCAGGCCTGCGCGAAATCGTACCAGCCCGTTATTTTCCCTTTGAATCCGCGCCCCGCACTGCTATACCCACCTGCGGTCAGGGCGTGCGACTCACGCCCGTCCACATTGAAACCTTCTGGTTCCAGTCAAGGAGGAAGGACCCCATGGCGAAGATGATGACGAAGACGCAGGTCGCCGCGCACCTGGCGACGAAGTTCGAAGTCACGAAGAAGACCGGCACGGCGATCCTCGAAGAGCTCGCCTCGCTGGCCGCCAAGCAGGCCAAGAACGGCTTCGTGTTCCCGGGCGTCGGCAAGCTCGTGATCGTGAACCGCAAGGCTCGCATGGGCCGCAACCCGCAGACGGGCGAGGCCATCAAGATCGCGGCCAAGCGCGTCCTCAAGTTCCGCATCGCGAAGGCGATGAAGGATGCGGTGCTGGTGAAGTAGTTCTTTCGCCGCTCTACACCGGGCCTTGCTGCGATACACTCGTGGCAAGGCCCGCGGCGTTTGTGGGCGGCAACGATATCGAGATGCGCTGCTCCCCCGGCTGCGCGAGCTGACAGGTCAGCACAAGCCGGAGGTGAGCATGGAGTCGACACTCGGACAGCGGCTGCTCGCGCGGGGCGGCTTCGTATGGCGGGCGTTCAGCGCCGGGCTGTTCGCCAGCGTCCTGCTCGCCGCACCTTGGGCGGCGGCCGCTCCCACGTTGCGCAGCCCGCAAGTGACCCTCGGCGGCACCGGCCTGCAGGCCTTCTTGGACTCCCGCGGCGAGAGCATCGACGTCCAACAGGATCAGATCGTCGGCGAACTCGTTCGCTCGAACGTCTCCAACCTCGCTCCGTTCACGATCCAGTTCGAGCTCGGGGCGACGGGCGGTGGCACAACGATCGGCCTCTACAACGGGCATGACCAGAACCCCGTGCTCATGCCGGTGTTCCCGGCGAGCGCGGTCGCGGGCTGGTTCGCCGTGGCGTCCTATCGGCTCGCCCCGACACGCGTCATCATCAACGTGTTCGATCGGGACGCAGTGCTCTACAGCACGCAGACCTTTCTGGGCGGGGACCGCAATGCGATCGGCTTTTTCGTACTGGGCCCTGGCGGGATGTTCTATGCGCAGGACCACCGCAACCCGAACGGGGCGCCTCAGTGCCTGTTCTTCCCGGGCACCGGCATCTTCGGCGGGAGCATGTGGCTGGCGTTCGAGGGGCAGCCGTTCGTGGGTGGGGACCGCGATTTCGAGGACGCCGTACTCTTCGTCGAATCGGGAAACTCCGGAATCGTCGACAACCTGCACACCACCTGGGGCCAGTTGAAGCAGCGGTTCCGGTGACCAGGCCCGGCGTTCCTGGCGCATGCCGTTGGGTCAGTTCCACGGTGCAGCACTCGGAACCCGGACGCGCGACTCCGCGCCCTGCACGAGGGTGATGAGGCCGGGCGCCCGCCCCGTTGCCGCAAGCGGTCCCATGACGCGCGATCACGGCCGCAAGTGACCCGGCCAGTTGTGTAGTCCGCGCGTTTCTCGCCGCCATGGCCGCGGCCGCCAGCGATTTTCGTTACTCGACGGCGCGACGCCGCTGCTAGTTTCTCGCGCGGCCGATCGTGTGGCGCAGGGCGCCAGGCTCGCAGGTGCGTCCGTGGCACACGATGCGGCATGTGCCGCGCCCCACGACCTCACTCTCCTTCCATCCGAGAGGCCTGCCCATGTTGAAGTCACGCTTGATCACCGCGGTGCTCGCCGCGGCCAGCTTGCTCGCGTTCTCCGCCACGGCGTCCGACCTCGCCGAGGTGCGCATCCAGGACCAGTGCGACCCCGCCACGTTCCCGCCCGAGGCCGGCTGCCAGGGTCGCGGCGATGTGACGTTCCAGGAGTTCCTCGCCAAGGTGAATCCGTTCGATGGCGGCCACAAGGAGTGGTTCTTCCACTTCGGCAAGGGTCACATCAAGGCCGGTGAATCGCTGCGGCTCGTGAACGAGGGTGGCGAGCCACACAGCTTCGCCGAGGTGAGCGCGTACGGCACGGGTGTCGTGCCTCCGCTCAACGGCGCACTGCCCGCGGGCACGCCGCCGGCGGTGCCGGTGGGCTTCGCGACGCTCGAAGAGGCGAACGGCGCCACGATCGTGCTTCCGAACAGCATGCGCATGGTGAACGGGCTGTCGGTAGGCCGGCACAAGTTCCAGTGCCTGATCCATCCGTGGATGCGGCTCGAGGTCGAAGTCCGCCCCAACTGAGTCCCGCGACATCGCGGTCCGGCGGGGCGAGGCCCCGTGGGGTCCACGTCCCCCGCGAGCAGCGCCCACCGGACCGCCTGATGCAGACAGGGCTCGTGCACACGAGCGCGCTTCATCCCCACGGGGAGGCGCTCCGCACGGGCCCTGTCGTATGCCCGGCGCTGTCGTATGCTCGGCGCC
This sequence comes from Candidatus Eiseniibacteriota bacterium, assembly GCA_040081365.1. Lineage (GTDB taxonomy): Bacteria > Eisenbacteria > RBG-16-71-46 > RBG-16-71-46 > RBG-16-71-46 > JAIOPA01. Next base: position 2,433 of record JBEBGT010000420.1, read on the forward strand.
ATGTGCCCCGCCCCGGATCCCACCGAGCCGCGCGTCCACGCCGAAGCGATCGTCTACCGGCTGTTCGACGTGGGCTACGCCATCGCGCTCGACCGCGCGTTCGACCTGCTCGCCTCGAGCGCGCCGGACCGGCGCCGGCCGACGCGAGGCGAGGCACAGACCATCCAGATCCCGAACCCGCCGGTCACGGTGAGCCTCGGCAGCGAGAACGTGGACATCGGCGGGCGCCTGGTGGAGGCCGAACTGTCGGCGCGCGTGTTCGACTTCGGCGTGGTGTCCGTGCGCGCGAAGCTGTATGCACACACCGGGCTCGGCTGGGAGGCGTTCACGCAGTGGGGCACGGCGATCACCAGCACGTCGTGGCACGACCTGCTGGTGCGCGCGCGCGACCGACTCTTGGCGCGCATCGCGCCGGCGGTGGAACAGCCCAGCATCTCGCCGCTCACCGAGGACTACACGGTGTTCCGCGTGAACCAGTTGCTGGACGCCGCGGGCGGTCCGTTCCCACCCGAGGACCTGCACGACGGCGAGATCTCGCGCCTGTTGCTGGGCGAGCGCCGCCCACTCACGGCCGACGCGCGCAAGGAACTGCTGTCCCCGCGCCTCGCCTACTTCGAGGACGATCTCGTGGTGCTCACGTGGAGTACGGCGCTGGTGGTGGAGCCGGTGGCCACCGACACCGACGTGCAGTACGTGCTCGAGTTCGCCAATGCGCAGTTGTTGGAGCTGCGCTGGTACGACTCGGTGCTCGATGCCGAGGTGCCCGCGATCCAGTCGCGATTCGTGAACGCGCGGCAGGGCTTCCGGCTCCTGGGCCGCCGCTACCGCGTGCTGCTGGAGGAACTGCAGCGCCGCGTGGCCGACTCGGTGGAACTCATGGAGCGCTTGGAGAACTCGCTGCGCGTGACCGACGACGTGTTCCTGGCGCGCGTGTATTCCGCCGCGCTCGAGGAGTTCCGCGAGCGCGCCTGGCGCAAGGGCATCGAGCGCAAGCTGGCGATCGTGCGCGAGGCCTACGACATGCTGAACGCCGAGTCGCTGGCCCGCCGCAGCGAGACGCTCGAGATCATCATCGTGCTGCTCATCATGTTCGAGATCGCGCTGACGCTGCTGCGGCATTGAGGCGGTCCCGGGTTCAGCACCGCTGAACCCGGGTGGCATGGCTGGGTCGGCTCGCTTGTTCCACGCCCGTCACACCTGCGTCA
>JBEBGT010000421.1:0-3611 GCA_040081365.1 Candidatus Eiseniibacteriota bacterium
GGCCCACGCGGCGTGCATCACCGGAACAGCGGCACGTAGGGCGGGAAGTCCTTCTCGCGCGGCTTGCCCGGGTGCCCCCATTCGATCACGAGCGGTGCCGGCCGGCCCCAGCGCGGGCGCGTCCACCAGAACCAGCCGTCGGGGTCAGAGAGCAGGACCTTGCGACCGTCCACCAGCACGATCGCCTCGCGGCCGGAGGTGCCGTTGAGCGCGGGCAGCGGCGGTGCGAACAGCAGGCCGCCGGGCGGGATGCGCAGGCGCGAGCTGTCGAGTTCGAGCCGCGTGATGCCGGCGTTGTGCGTGAGCCGGTAGCCCAGCGTACCCCAGCGCGTCTGCAGGCCCTGCACGTCGACGCCCGCCCCCTCGAGCCAAGCCTCGGGGATGCCCGAGGCGATCACCAGCGTGCTGTCGTCCTCGTTCTCGTAGGCCAGCATCTCCTGCACGCTGCGCACGAAGTCGGTTCCCACCCACGTGTGCGGCATGTCGCCCAGGAAGCGCGCATGGCGTGGTTTGGCGTCCACCACCTCGGCCCAGTGCCGCCAGCCTTCGGGGCGGCGGTCGAGCATGAACCAGTCGAGCAGCTCGTTCGCGCGAGCGCGCCAGCCCAGCCGCACGAACGCGCCCACGTTGCGCAGCTCGTAGGGCGTGTAGGCGTCGTACGGCACGTCGCCGCTCCGGCGGTCGGTGAAGAAGCGCCAATAGCGCTCGAACGTCAGCTTCAGCGCATCCACCGGCAGCACGCCGGCCGCCTGCACCGGGGAGAGCGCGATGGTCGTGCTGGTGGCATCGAAGTCGCCCAGGTCGGAGCAGCCGGGCACGTAGCGGATGTCGTGGAGCTTCATCGCGGCCAGGGCGGCCGCCCCGAAGTCCTTGGCGAACTCCGAGCCGCTCGCCTTGATCCAGCGCTCGTCGTCGCCGTGCCCCAGCGTCTTCGCCAGCCACGCACCGTCCTTGTAGCCACGCAGCGCGAACAGGTCGTCCCAGTACGAGTGCATCGGCTTGGCCGAATAACCCTCGTGGCTGATCGAGGGCGGCAGCAGTCCGTAGTAAGGCGCGTTCTCGCGCGTGCGCCACTCCTGCGTGCGGCGCTGGGCGCGTAGCGTGACGAGGTCGGCCAGCGCCGCACGGATGTGCGGCCACAGCGCCTGCACCGTGGCGGCATCGTGCGTGAGGCGCAGGTACTCGGCGGCCAGGAACACGAACTCGCCGTGCGAGTCGTTCTCGGGCACCGGATCCGAGCCGCGGCGGTCCACGCAGCATGGGACTTTGCCGTCGGCGTACTGGAAGCCCGCGTACCATTCCAGGTACTCGCGCACCGGCAGCGTCATGCCCGAGCGCAACAGCGCCGACGACGTGAGCGAGCCATCGCGGATCCACGAGCGTTCGTACGAACGCGATCCTGGCTGGATGCCGGCTCGGTCGCGATTGACGAGCACGTACGCCAACTGGGCCGACAACGTGCGCGCGACCTCGGCGCCGCTACCGCCCGCGGCCAGCCTCAATGTGCCCAGCTTGCCGCGCCATGACAGTTCCTCGGCGGCCTGCCAGGCCGCGACCGTGGCCGAGTCGAACGGCACCGCCGTCTCGCCTTCGCCATGGAACGGCACGCGCACGTCGATCTCGCGCTCGCCACCCGCCGGCACGTCGAACGTCCAGCGCAGTACGCCCGAAGCACGGCCCACGGGATCGGCGAGCGAGTCGCGTCGCGGCACACGGCCGAAGCGCAGCCGGTCCACGAAGCCGCCCTCGTCGAACGCCAGCGCCTCGAACGCATCGGGGGCCACGGAAGCGGCCAGCCAGCGGTCCTCGTTCACGCGCACGCGTGTGCCCTGCCGGAGCAGCGCATCGATACGCGCCGGGCCGCCGGGCATGTTGAGGAACTGGCTCGGCGGGTTGACCTGGAATGGTCGCAACGCCACCAGCAGCGTCACACTGCGCGCGCGCGGCTCCAGGTTGCGCACGCGATAGCGCGCCACCAGTTCACTGCCGCCGACCGAGGCGCGCGCGAACACCGTGGCGGACAACGCGAGCGAGTCCACCGTGCGCACCGCCGTCGGGATGGGCAGCGAGCCGCCCGCGAGCGACTCGTCCACGCGGCCGTCCGCCCACGTGCGCAGACCCTGCTCGGTGATCAGGAACGGCTCCAGCGAGAACTGTGCGCGGCCGGTCTCGAGCCGCAGGTTCTCGTCGAAGAGTCCTTCATCGACGTCGCCATCCACGCCCACGACCGTCCAATAGCTCTGCTCGTTCAGGAACCCGCGCGGGTAATGCCCCCGGGGTGCATCCTGTGCGACCGCGCTCAGGAAGCGCTCCGAGCTCGACGCCCACTCGAGCGGCTTCACCGCGAGATGCGCGATCGCCACCGTGCGGGCCGCGCGCGTCAGCGTGCGGACGCGCAGCCGCGTGGCCTCGCTCTCGGGCAGCTCCAGCCAGTCACGGCCGCCATCGCTGCCGCGCACCTCTCGCACGGTGCGCCACTGGCCGGTGCCCTCGTCCAGGTCGATCGCGTAGTCGCGCGCGTGCAACGCCGGCGACCAGTCCAGGACGAGGCCGCCGAACTCGCGCAGCGTGCCCAGCGCCAGCGTGAGCGCCGGGGCGGCATCGCCCACGGTGCTCTCCCACGCGCTGGCCGGCGCGTCATCCACCGCCAGGTTGGCGGCGTGGCCGGGCTTCTGCGACGTGGCGCTGGCCACGGGCGGCGGCGGCAAGCCGGCCACGGGCAGCGGCACGAGTGTGAGGTCGTCGAACCACACCGTACCCGAGCCGCCCGAGCCCGCGGTGATCGCGAACTCGATCGCGGCCGCGTGCCGGAGCTCTCCCCCACCCTTCGGGCCCCAGGCGTAACCGATCTGGCGCTTGCGGATCCGGTCGGTGGTCCACGTGCGCGGATAATCGAAGTTCACCCGATTCGACCACCACACGTTCTCGCCCGTGTCGTCGATGAGCTTGAACTCGAGGTTCTGCGGCGCCGTCTCGCCGCGCAGCCGGTACTCGAAGCGATAGTTCTCGGGCAGGTCGAGCGCCAACTTGCGGTGCAGCACGGCGTAGCCGCCGCCCTTCGTGAACGTGAAGTCCACGCGCAGGGCGTTGCCGTGCGGCCCGGGCTCCAGCGACAGCTTCATGTCGACGCCCGAGGCCGGCGTGGCGGTCCAGGGGGCCGAGGACTCGAAGGTGTCGAGAACGATGGTCGGCGAAGCCGACGGCGCGCTCTTGGTGGTGGCCGCGTTGACGAGGCTGGGGCAGGCCGCCAGCAGGGCGAAGGTGGCGAGCGTCAGGAGCGCTCTCGCAGCGGGTCCGGGATCGGCGCCTGGAAGGCGCGCGCTTCGCGCGTGTGTCACTTCACACTCCCCGCCATGACCCCGCGGATGTACCAGCGCTGCAGCACGATGAACACCAGCAGCACCGGCAGCACGGTGACCACGGAGCCGGCCATCATGAGTTCGGTGTCCTGCACGTGCTCGCCCACGAGACTCGCGAGTGCCACGGGCAGGGTGTAATGGCGCTCGTCGGACAGGATGACGAGCGGCCACAGGAAGTCGTTCCACGACGACATGAACACGAACACGGCAAGCGTGGCCATGACCGGCGCCATGGTGGGCAGGACGATCGAC
>JBEBGT010000422.1:0-3628 GCA_040081365.1 Candidatus Eiseniibacteriota bacterium
CTTCCGGACAGGTCACCGGTCACATACAGCGCGCCGTTGCGCGCATCGACCAGGCCTTCGGCGAAGTCGAGCTTGCCGGTGAGGCCCGTGGCGCGGCCGTCCGGCCACTCGTCGAGCGGCAGGTCCCGGATCGAGTACGGGCCGCTCCAGCCGTCCTTGCGCGTGCGGCCGCGCAGCGTGAAGACACCGCCGCGGCGCGTCCCGTCGACCCGGAATGAATCCGGGGCCGAAGGCGGGAAGTCGACCCGCACCTGCGCTTGGTCGGCATGCCAGCCGGCCCACTGCGAGCCCGCCAACCGGGCCTCCAGAACGGCCACCGCTTTGGCCTTGTTGCGCGTGTCGACGGCGTAGCGGAACCAGCCGTTCAGGTCGCCGCCCGGCCAGCCATCGAGGTGCAACAGGTGCCAGTGCGCGGGATCGGCGTGCTCGGCATCCCCGGCCACTTCCCACCCCGCACGAGACCAGCGCAGCGCACCCGCGACGTTTCCCGCACGGGACCTCGCTCGGACCGAATCCAGCGCGAGTTGTGCACCATTCCATCGCACCACGCCGGTGCCCTCGGCATCGAGACCGTCCCACTGCAGCGTGCTCGTGAACCGGCCGCGCCAGCGGCTGGCACCGTCCGCCTCGAGCACGAACGCGCCTTCGCCCGGCACGTCGAACGCGGCGTTGTCGAACACCTTCGCGAGCCAGGCCCAGCGCACCCGGCCGACCGTGAGGTGCACGTGGCGGAGCGAGTCCCCGCGCTGCCACGTGCCCTGCGCACGCAACTCGAGGTCGCCCGTGCGGAACTCCGTGATGCGCCCCGACAGACCCTTGCCGTCCGCCGTCAGGTCCGCGGTCAGCCGTTCGAGCCGGCTGTCCCATGGCCCCTTCTGCCAGCTCAGTCTCTGCACACGCACGCGGGTGATGGGTCCGGTGTTCGCGAGCACCTCGAGCTCGACCCCGGAGGACGTGCCATAGGGCTTGGGAGCGGTGACGCGCGCATCGGCGATACGCAGCCGCAGCTGTAGCGCGCGCGGCGGCGTGCGGTCCGCACCGCGGCGGGCCGGCGAGCTGCGCCACACCGGCAGGCGCCAGCGGCCCCTGGAATCGATGAGCCGCACGTCCGGATGCTCGATCACCACTTCGACGCTGCCCTCTCCGCCCGTGAGCAGGCTCCACGCCGAGTAGTTGACGCGCATCTCGCGCGCGGCCAGCACGGTGGCGCCATCACGGAAACGCACGCGCGGCTCGATGGCACGGAAGCCCGTGAACGGATTGCCCCGGATGTCGCGCAGGTCCAGCACGAGGTCGCTGTGGTCGCGCAGCGTGCGGTTCAGGAGCAGCGAAAGTTCGCGCGCCACGAGTTCGGTGCGGTTCATGAAATACAGCACCGCGCTCACCACACCCAACACCAGCACACCCACCAGCACGAGACCGGCCAGGCGCGTGAGCTTGCCAACCGTCCAGCGCACCGGCTGCGGGACGTGTTCGACCACCTCCTCGACGACGTCCTCGAGCTCTTCCCGTAGCGTCTCGACGACGCCGTGCGGGGGCTCGTGGCCGTCTTCGGGCGGCGGCTCGGGTCGGGGATCGTCGCTCATGGTCTCGACACGGGGTTCAGAAACTCGGTCCGATGGCGAACTGATAGGCGAAGCGCTGCGGCTCCTTGCCCACCGAGGATCGCGGGAAATCCGGGCTCTCGCTCCACGCCAGGTCGAAGCGCAGCGGACCGAACGGAAGCAGGAGCCGTGCCCCGACCCCATACGTGTACCGCAGGTCACCCGGCTGCCCGCGGCGAGCGTCCCACGGGCCCACGAAGTTGGCCAACCGGATGTGCTCCGGACGCGCCCAGACGTTGCCCGCGTCCACGAACACCTCGGCGCCGAACGGGCCGATGAGCGGGATGCGCAGCTCGGCGTTGCCGAGCAGCATGGCGAGGCCACCGTCGGCCGGGATCTGGTTCTCGCCATAGCCACGCAGCGAGTTGATGCCGCCGATGAAGAACCGGCGCTCCTTGGGCACGCGCGCGACCTCGGGATCCTGCAGGCCGGGTGCGAAGTTGCTGGGCGGGTCGCCGAGCGGCCCCATCACGCCGGCCGAGGCGCGGAAGGCGATCTGCCAGCCGTTCGGGCGCGGCGAGTACCACGACGACACGATCTGGATCTTCTGGTAGTTGCTCTCACCGCCGAGCTGCCCGCCGGCGAGTTCCGAGACCACGGTCTGCAGCGAGCCGCGATTCGGCGCGATGCGGTCGTCACGGGTGTCGCGGAACAGCGACAGCGCCACACTGTTGTCATAGTAAGTCGGGATGACCTTCTCGAGCGTTGCGCGCGCCTCCTCCTGCACCGAGTCCGGCACGCCGGGCACGGACAGGAAGACGTCGTAGTCCTGGTGCACGAGCGAGGTGTGACCGGTGAGCCCGGCGCGGAAGATGGGCGAGAACTCGCGCAGCAGGCCGACTTCCACACCACGGCTGTCGCGGCGCTGCAGGAAGCGCGCGTCCCGGTCGTCGCTGCTCTGCTCATAGAACAACGACACCTGCCCCTGCAGGCGCAGTCCGAGGAGCCAGGGTTCGATGAGGTTGGCGCTGGCGCGGCCATTGCGCATGCGCAACACGCGCGTGTCGCTGGCCGAATCCCGGCGCTGGCGGTCCAGCGCGAGATCGCCGTTCAATGAGCCCAGCAGTGCCTTGCGGTCGAGATTGCGATGCCCCCACGAGCCTGTGAAGCGGAACAGGTCGGCCGAACCGCTGCCCACACCGAGGTCGATCCAGCGCGAGCGGCGCTCGGCCACGCGCAGGTACAGGTCGAGCACGCCCGCGGTGCTGTCCGCGATCGTCGACACCTGCACCTGGCTGTAGAGCCCGGTGTCGTAGAGCCGCTGCACGCTCTGCTCGAGCCGCGTGCGCCGGAACCAGTCCCCGGGCTTGAGCAGCAACTCGCGCCGCGCCAGCGACTCACGCAGGCGGCCGGAGCCCTCGTAGCCGATCTCACCGATGCGGTAGCGCGGCCCCTCGGTGATGTCGTAGCGCACCGCCACCGAGATCGACTCTGGCTCGCCGCGCGTGGCGCTGGCGGCGGTGTGCGGGCGGTAACCGCGTTCCTGATAGAGGGCCGATAGGTGCAGCGTGTCGAGCGGCAGGAACGCCGGATCGAACGGCCGGCCCGGCTGCGCCAGCAGCGCGCGCCGCAGTTCGCGCTCGGGGAACGCGGACACGCCGTCGAGCGCGATCGTGGAGATGCGCGAGCGCCGGCCCTCGTCGATCACGAACACCACGCGGGCCGCGGTCGGGTCACCGGTCGACTCCAGCACCCAGCGTGCGGTCGCATCGAGGTAGCCATAGTGCCGGTAGAGATTGGCGATCGCCGCGGTATCGGCGCGCAGGTACTCGAGCCGCAGTGACGGCCGCTCACGCCACGGCAGCCGCGAGGGCCGGCGCGTCTTCAGGTTGGCGACCTTGAGCTGGCGGCGCCCCAGGCGATCGAGCCCGCGTAACCTCACGTCTGCGATCACACGCAGCTGGTCGGGCAGCTCGCCGGCCGCCTGGGCGCGCGCCGGGTGCGGCCCCGCGAGCAGCAGGGCCACGACGAGCGCGGCCGTCCGCGCCGCACGCGGCACGATGGCGACGCGGCAGGCGACGGCC
>JBEBGT010000043.1:0-13570 GCA_040081365.1 Candidatus Eiseniibacteriota bacterium
CTATCGGGGGTGCGGCGCGCCCGCAACAGTCTGCGACGACATGGCTACGGGCTTGGGGGCCAACTGCGCACCGCTCCGAGGGTTGCGCTGGCGTTACGTGCCTACGGGGCCGCGCGTTGCACGCCGCGCTCGGCACCCGGCACGACCTGTGCCATATGCTGGGAGGGAACATCACCGGCCACCCGGTCCTGCATCACCCCATCGCAGGGTCACCGGAGCCGATCGGGAGAACAGCCATGCGTGTCACGAACCGTAGCCAACTCGTCGCAGTCGCCGCCGTCGCGGCGTTCGCGCTTCATTCGACCGTCGCCGGGGCAGCCATCGCACCGGTTCCGTCGTTGCTGACGTTGCCGTCGCCCACGGTGAACCAGCGCCTGCGCGCGGTGGTCACCGAGCAGAGCAGCGACCCCGCGCCCGTCACGCTGCTCATGACGCATGCGCCCGCGGTGTCGACGCCCGAACTCCTGGGCGTGCACTACCGTCCGCGCGGCGGTGGTCGCCGTTACCGCCAGCCCGAATCCGCCGGCGTGAGCCAGGTGCATATCGGTTGGTTCGATCCCGATGGCGATCAGGACGCGCGCTTCGACATCGGCGTGCGCGGCGGCCCCATGCTGGATGAGAACCTGCAGATCGGTCTGGGCGTGGACTGGATCCACAAGGGCGAGAACATCTCGAGTGTCACGTCGCCGGGCGTGGGCCCGGGCGGTGTGCCCATCGAAGTGCGCACGCAGATCGCGCGCGCGTCGGTGAACATGTTCCCGATCATGGGCTTCGTGCAGTTCTCGGGCTCCGAGGACATGCCGATCGTCCCGTACTTCGGCGGCGGTGCCGGTTACCAGGTGCTGGTGCTGTCGGGCGACGACTTCGTGACCGGGCAGTCGTTCGAGGGCACGTTCAGCGGTTGGGGCTGGCAGGTGTGGGGCGGCGCGGGCCTGCCGTTGGGCGGCCGCACGCGGTTGAACGCCGAGCTGTTCGTGAACGGTGCCGAGCTGGGCCGTGACGCGACCGACGACTTCACCGGCCTCGAGGTGCACGAGACCGTGAAGGCCGACGGCGCCGGCATGCGCTTCGGCGTGGCGTGGGGGTTCTAGGCCCCTGCCATTCCATGACGCGTGCGAGCCCCGGTGTGCGGTCGGCACCGGGGCTTGCGCGTAGTTGGCCGTAGCGCTGGCGGCGTGCGCACCCCTCGGCTACGCTCGCCGACATGCCCCGACGCTCGCCTCGTTCCAAGCGCAAAGCCGCCGCCGCCAAGCTGCCGCAGTCGCCGCGCGTGCGCTCGGCACCCGGCAAATCGCGCAAGCCCGCCTCGCGCAGCACGCACGCCAGCAAGGGCGCGCGCGGCACCGCGGCCGCGGGTACGAAGGCGGCGCGCAAGAAGACCACGCGCGCGTTGCGCGGCACCAAGTCCGCCAGCGTCGCGCGGCCGCAGGGCAAGACCCCGCGCGCCGCCAGCACGCGCTCGGTGCAGCCCGATCCGGTGCGCGTGCGCGCGATCGTCGAACAGTTGCGCGAGTTGTACCCCGACGCCAAGTGCGCGCTGGATTTTGCCACGCCGCTGCAGTTGCTGGTGGCCACGATCCTGTCGGCCCAGTGCACCGACGAGCGCGTGAACAAGGTGACGCCGGTGCTGTTCGCCGCCTACCCGGACGCCGCCGCGCTGGCTGGTGCGGAGCAGGAGGCGATCGAGAAGCTCATCCATTCCACCGGCTTCTTCCGCAACAAGGCCAAGGCCATTCGCGAAGCCTGTGCCGACATCGTGTCCAAGCACGGCGGCCAGGTGCCGCGCACCATGGACGAGCTCACCGCGCTGCGCGGCGTGGGCCGGAAGACCGCCAACGTGCTGCTGGGGAACGCCTATGGCATCAACGTGGGCGTGGTGGTCGACACGCACATGACCCGGCTGTCGAACCGGCTGGGACTCGCGCAAGGCACCGACGCGGTGAAGATCGAGTACGCGCTCATGCCTCTGGTGCCGCAGGAACTGTGGACGCTGTTCTCGCACTGGCTGATCCTGCACGGCCGCGCGGTGTGCAACGCGCGCAAGCCGCTGTGCAGTGCCTGCCCGCTCGCCTCGCACTGCCCGCGCATCGGAGTCACGGTCTCGGCATGAACCTGCGTACACTCGTTGCTCTGGGAATCCTCGCGTCGGCCGTTCCTGCTGCCGCCGAGCCGCCCGCGCTGTTCGGCCACGAGAGCGTGGCCGCCACCGATGACGCGCGCGCCTACCTCACGAACCCGGCCGCGATCGGCAACCGCTACCCGAGCGAATGGTTGTTCACCTACACGCGCCACGATGCCGCACACGAGCGCTACGGCGCGTTCGGCACGCTGGGGCGGTTGGGCCTGGGCTACACCGGGCAGCGCCACGACGAGCAGTCGTTCGGCATCGGCTTCTCGCTGGGCGACGAACCGCTGCGCCTGGGCTGGGCGAGCGACTTGCGCGTGGCGGCCGCGCCCGCGAGCGAACGCGTGTGGGACAGCCGCGCGGGGCTGCTGGCGCGGCCGTCGCCGTGGCTGAGCCTGGGGGCCACGGCGGGTCATGTGTCGCAGCCCGAGTTCCGCGGCGCGCGCCAGCCGCGCGAGTACACGTTCGGGCTTGGGCTGCGCCCGCTGGCGTGGTCGCGCGTGCGCGCGCACGACGCCGGCACGCGGCTCACGCTCACCACCGATGTGCTCATGCGCGACGGCGATGCGCGCGAGGCCGCACGCGTGCGCGTGGGGGCCAGCGCCGAACTCGTGCGCGGGCTGGAGCTGCACGCGAGTGCAGCGCGCGGCAAGGAGCTGCGCCTGGGGCTCACGGTGCGTGGCGTGCGCAGCAGCGCCACCTCGCTGCGCGTGCAGGCCGACGGCGACCGGCTGTATGACGGCTATGCGATGTCGAACCACAGCGGTGAGGACCGCGTCGCGCGTGCGCCGCGAAACCAGCAGCGCGTGGCGCTGGTGCGCGCGGGTGGCGTGCTGACCGACGAATCGTTGGGCGGCGGCGCGCTGGGTGGCGGCGGTGGCCGGCCCGCCCGAGCGCTGCACCAGCAGCTCGATCGCGCGCTTGGCGATCGGCTCACGCGCGGCGTGTTCCTGGAGCTCTCGGGCGTGGCGGGCATGGCGCAGCTGGAAGAGCTGCGGCCCAAGCTCATCGAGTTGAAGGGCGCCGACAAACCGGTGGTGGTGTACATGCAGTACGGCGGCGGACGCGGCGACCTGTACCTGTCGAGCGCGGCGTCACGCGTGTTCGCCTCGCCCGCGGCGGAGTTCATGGGACTCGGCCTGCGTGCCGAACGGCGCTACTACAAGCAGGCGCTGGCGCGCATCGGGGTCAAGATGGACCGCTCGAGCGTGGGCGACTACAAGAGCGCGTACCGCAACTACAGTGTCGACAGCACGCCCGCGCCCGACACCGTGGTGATCCAGCGCATGCTCACGCAGCGCCAGCAGCTGTTCATCGAGTCGGTGACCGCCGCGCGCGGCATTGCGCCCGAGCAGCTCACGCCGGTGCTAGATGGCCGCGACTACGACGGCCACGCGCTCGCCAAGGCGGGCGTGATCGACTCCGTGGGCTGGCGCGAGGACGCGCTGGCCGAACTGGGCCGCTTGACCGGTCTGGGTAAGAAGCCGCGGCTCGTGGACCTGCGTCGCGCCAGTGAATCGAACCCGCGTTGGCGCACGCCCGAACGCATCGCGGTGATCTACGCCGGCGGTGCGATTGTCGATGGCCGCAGTGGCAACGATCTGCTGGAAGGCAGCGTGCTGGGCGACCAGACGTTCGCCGCGCAGTTGGAGCGCGCCATGAAGGCGCCGGGGATCAAGGCCGTGGTGCTGCGCGTGGACAGCCCCGGCGGCTCGTCGAGCGCGTCGTTCCTCATGGATCGCGCGGTGGAGCGCTGGAAGAAGGAGACTCGCAAGCCGGTGGTGGTGTCGATGGCGTCGGTGGCCGCGAGCGGCGGCTACTTCTTGTCGGCCCATGCCGACCGCATCTATGCCGACAAGCACACGGTGACCGGTTCGATCGGCGTGCTGTTCGTGAAGCCATCGTTCGAAGGCATGTACCAGAAGCTGGGCGTGCGCCAGCAGGATTACGAGCGCGGCGAGTACATGCGGGGACTGTCGCCGGCGCGCGACTGGCGGCCGCAGGACCAGGCCGCCGCGGACAGTGCGATCAAGCGGTCGTACAAGTTGTTCATGGACCGCGTGCGCGACGGCCGCAAGATGGAAGGCTTCGAGGTGGCCGCCCACGCGCAAGGCCGTCCGTGGATGGGCGAGGACGCCGTGGAGCGCAAGCTGGTCGACACGATCGGCGGCTTCGACGCCGCGCTCGCCGAGGCGCGCCGCCTGGGCGGCATTCCTGCCGGCGAGAAGATCGCGCTGCGCGAGTACGGCCATCCGCGCGGCACGTTCGTGGAGCGCATCGTGGGCTCTTGGCTCAAGAGCTACGCCGCGGAACAGTTGCGCATGCACGACATGACGCGCGCGCAGGCCCGCGCCGAGGACTGGCTCGAGGACCTGGAGTAGCCGCGACGCTCGGAGCCCTCAGGCTCCCAGGTCGCGCCGCAGCCGGCTGGCCCACTCGCTGGCGGGCTCGAGCGCCACGTAGCGCCGCGCCAACGTGAGTGCTTCGGTGCGGCGGCCGACTTCGGCCAGCAGGTGCACGCGGTTGTAGAGCGCCGGCAGGTACTCGGGTTCACTCGCATCGACCGCAGCGAACTGCGCGATGGCGCGCAGCATGAGTTCGCGGCGGTGCCACGGCTCGCTGGTGCGTTCGGCCTCGAGCGCCAATGCCATGCCCCAGCCCAAGCGGCCCTCGGCATAGTGCGGCGAACGTTCGCTGGCTTCGCGGTAGTGCGTCTCGGCTGCGCCGTAGTCGTGACGCACCAGCGCCAAGGCTCCTAGCGCAGCGCGCACGCGTGGGTCACGCGGATGCGCGTGCGCCCAGCGCAATAGTGCGGACTCAGCCGTGGCGGCGCGCGCGAGGTCGGATAATTCGTTGGTGCGCGCATCCGGTTCGCCGCCGAACGCCGCGGCGCGGAAGCGCAGCCCGCCCGTGATCACGCCCAGCGTGGCATCCGGCAGCCCCGCGCTCGCGAGCAGCGTGGCGTCGTCCGGCAGGCCGCCCGGGTGCGACGGCCGCATCCACAGCGACACGCCCGCCAGCGTGAGCAGCATGGCGAGGATGGCGAGGAACAGGATGGTCGGCAGCGCCGGCCAGGACAGCCGACGTTCGAGTTCGGCCACCGGAGGAGGAGCAGTCATGGCCTTACACAGTAGGGGGGCCATGGGCGTTGCGGCAATGACGCGTTTCGTGTGGCCCGGCCGGCCCGCCGGCAGGAGTTGCCGGTGTGCCTCCCACCGCGTTGGAATCCCGGCGGCGCGAACTGCACCCAAAGGCCGAGGCCCGCGGCATTCCCATACAAGCCGGGCCATCGGCAGGCGCGAGGCAATGGTGCCCGCGTCGAGGCGTCACCGCCCGGTGCCGCCGGAACCCCCGCAGGGTGCGAATCCGCCCCGGCGAGAGGAGAGCACACATGTGTCACGGAACCCGTGAACAAGCGGGCTGCGGCTGCGCGCCGCACGCCCGCCACGAACACACCGAACACCATCATTACATGCCCGGAGAAGATGCCACGGGCGGCTTCGGCGTGCGCCGGCCGCTGCGCTTCTTGGCATGGAAGCTGGAGCTCACCGAACCGCAGCTGGCGCGCTTCGCCGCGGTGATCAACGAACTCAAGACCGAACGTGCACAGACGGCCGTGGATGACCGCCGCGCACTCACGTGGCTGGCCGATGCGGCCAGTGCCGACGAGTTCGACACCGCGAAGGCCGCCGAGGCCACGAAGCTGCGCACCGACAGCGCGCAGCGCCTGAACGCGCGCGTGTCCGAAGCACTGGCCGAGATGCACGCAGTGCTCGACGCCGAGCAGCGCGAGCGGCTGGCCTACCTGCTGAGGACGGGGACGCTGGTGATGTAGGGAAGGCCCTGAAGCGCTGTGACAGCAACTGGTTGTACGAAACTATCACCAATAGCGCCCGGGCCGGGCTCCGATCGGGAGTCCGGCCCGGAATATTTTCTATTGACCCTCGGGCCCCAGATTCGTAGATTGCGTTTCGTATCCACCCCCTGATGTATTTCGCGGATACGCCTACTTCCAGCAGGTAGAGCTGTCTGCGGGCTGATTCACTGGCCCTTCAGCGCGGGGTGGAACCATGTTGCCATCACAAACCGGCCTCCGGCTGGTGGTCGCAGCACTGCTGTCATTGGCGGCATTTACCGCCATCCCTTGGTCGGCCTGCGCACAGTCGGCCGCCGACAGCCTCGCCGGTCAGCACGCCCAGTGCGTGGACTTCCGCTCAGGCGAGACCTTCAGCATCGGTGCTCAGCACCTGTTGCCCGATGGGTCGATCGCCAGCCAATGGCCAGCGAACGGTGCACAGCTCTGTCTGGGCACCGCCAAGGAGATCGCCTCGGTGTCGGTGCCCGACGGCGAAGGCGGCGCGATCGTCGTGTGGGTCGACCTGCGCAGCGGCGAGGCTGATCTGTACGCGCAGCACCTGACGGCTGCTGGCGCTGTGACCTCGGGCTGGCCGGCCGATGGCGTCGCGCTCTGTGTGGCACCCGGGTTCCAGGACCGTATCGCGGCGGCACCCGATGGAGCCGGTGGCGCGCTGGTGGTGTGGCAGGACTATCGTCAGGGCCCCAACGGCAAGATCTTCGCGCAGCGCCTCACGAGCGCGGGGGCCGCGGCTTGGCTCCAAGACGGCATCCCGGTCTCGGCCGACTCGGCCGATCAGGGGGCGCCTGCCATCGCCGCCGACGGTAGTGGTGGTGCGCTGGTCGTATGGCAGGACGCGCGGGGTGGTGACTACGACCTGCGTTGGGCACACATCGCCGCGGACGGCACGCTGGCGCCGGCCGCGGGCGGCGCACCGCTCGTGAATGCCGCTGGGGATCAGCGTGGGGTGCACGTGGTGCGCGACGCACCCGGGCACTGCGTGGCCGTCTGGCAGCACGTGGTACCCGAAGGCACGCAGCTCCGTGCCGCCGGGTTCGACCTGGTCGCCCCCGCGCCACTCACAGGGGAAGGCACGGGGGCGCTGCTCGCTTCATCCGTGGGCATCGACCCAGCCCCAACGCTGTGCGCCGCGAGTGGTGGTGGTGCATGGGTCGCCTGGAGCCCTCGCATCGGTGGCACCGGTGGCCTCGGCGACATCCGCGTGCAGCGGCTCACGGCCGCGGCCGTTCCGACCTTCGGCGACACGGGTCTCGCCGTGTGCGCAGAACCGCACGAACAGTACGCGCCCGCCATCTGCTCGGACGACTCCGGGGGCTGCATCGTGGCGTGGGAGGACTACCGGCACGAGAACGCTGACATCTTCGCCCAGCGGGTGTCGGCCGTGGGAGCACCGCTCTGGACCGACGGCGGAAGGCCGGCCTGTGTGCTACCGGGCTTGCAATACGAAGCTGCACTCAAGTCCGATGGCGCTGCGGGGGCGTGGGTCACGTGGAGTGACGCCGCGGTCTCGACACGCGCCGGCTTCGCGCGGGCGCGGCCCGTTCTGGGTGGCGCCTTGCCGCAGTTGGTGTCGAGCGAGTCCGGCCCCGGCCGAGCGCACCTGGTGTGGCGCGGGGCCGAGGGCGACACGGTGTTGTACTCCGTGCAGCGCCGTACGGATGCCGAGGGGTGGCAGACGCTGAGCACCGGCCGCGTGGGGCGCGATGGCCTGCTGGTGTGCGAGGACCGCCGGGTGCTGCCGGGCACACAGGCGACCTATCGGCTCGCGGTGGAGACCCGCACCGCGCTGGTTGGGTTGGAGGAGATCAGTATCGACATCCCGCTGCCCATGCCGCTCACGCTCCGGTTCGCACGCATGGAGGACCGTGGCCGCACGGTACGCGTGAGCTACGTGCTCGAGACGCACGACCCGGCGAGCCTTGAACTGATCGATGTGGCCGGCCGGCGCGTGCTGGTGCGCGACCTGGGTTCGCCCGGTGCGGGCTCGCATGAGGAGCGCTTCGCCAGTTCGGTGCTGCCTTCCGGCGTGTACTTCGCACGATTGCACCAGGCCCGGCAGACGCGCACCGCGCGCCTGACCTTGATCCGTTGAGGAGCCCGTCATGACCAACCTTCGTCGCATCGCGCTCGGGCTCGGGATTGTCGTCGCCGTGCTGGCGCTGTGGGCCACGCAGCAGTACGCGCAGAACCGGCCCGCCGGGCTGTCGAGGGTCCCCGCCGAGCGGTTCACCAACGGCCGGCCGGATTCGGCTCTGGTGTGGGGGCCGAACACCTACACCAGTACCAGCGCCACGACTTGGACCTATACGGCCGGCACGCTGAGCATTCCCGGCTACGATGCCAGCAAGCGCTACTTCGTGCGCATCACGAACGGCGACACGACCAGCAGCGCGAACCGGGTGTCACAGGCGAGCCTGATGATCGGTGGCAAGGAGTTCCTGAGTACGACCGACATCAGCACCAGCATCGCGGCCATGAACAAGGTGGTGCAGATCAAGGCGGCCACATCCACGATCCAGGTGGGCGTGCTGGGGCCCGTGGGGCGGTTCGTGAAAGTGCGGGTCTATGAGACCGCCGACCCCAGCTACGACCTGCACGTGACCACCGGCGAGATCACGATCCCGTTCGGGTTGAACCTGATCTCGGATGGGTTCACGAAGCCGGCGAATGCCTCGGGCCCGTGGACCGTGCGCGTGGTGAACGGCGATGGCTCGGGTGCCAATGCCTGTTCCAACCTGAAGGTGACGCTGAACGGCGTGGACGTGATCCCGCTGGGGCTCGTGAACCAGACCAACCTGACGGCGCTGCGACAGGTGACCTTGCAGACCAACAACACCGTCACGCTGCGGCTTTATGGCGAGAGCGGTCAGGCCACGGTGTACTGGGCTGCCACCGACACTTCGGCGCCAATGGTGACCCTGGTTCGACCAACGGATGGCTACGTCACGGACTCCGCCACGGTGGCCACGACTGCCACGGTAACCGACCAGTCGGTGCCGACCTCGGTGACGGTGACCGGAGTCACGGGCACGATCTCGTCGTACTCGGGGTTCACGGTTGCGAAGCCGTTGCCGGCGGATGGCCTGTACACGTTCACGGTCAAGGCCACCGACCGTGCGGGCTACGAGCAGACCGTGACGAGCCACGTGATCCGGGACACGCAGGCGCCGGTGTTGAACGTGGAGTACCCGCCCACGACCGTGCCTACGGTCACGAGCAGCACGGTGACCGTGAAGG
This sequence comes from Candidatus Eiseniibacteriota bacterium, assembly GCA_040081365.1. Lineage (GTDB taxonomy): Bacteria > Eisenbacteria > RBG-16-71-46 > RBG-16-71-46 > RBG-16-71-46 > JAIOPA01. The sequence goes on from JBEBGT010000043.1 coordinate 9,240, forward strand.
GGACCTGGAGTGACACGAGCATCACGACCGTCACGGTGGACGACGCCGTGGTCGGCGTGGTCGATTCCTCGGGCTCGTTCACGTACGACGTCCCGCTTGAAATGGGTTCCAACGGACTGCTGTTCCGCGCTCGGGACGCGATGGGTCACGTCGTCAGCTTCAAGCGCTTCGTGAACCGGGCGAGTGCCGATGTTGGCGTGCGGGACTCGTCGATGGCACAGGCCCAGTTCACGGGCGTCGAGCCCACCGCGTTCCGGGACAACATCGCGTTCCTGTTCAGCGGCGCTTCGCCGGTCCAGACGCTGGTCACGGCCGACTCCATCAAGCCCACACGAGCAGCCGTGATCCGCGGTCGCGTGCTTTCGCGCGACCTGGGCCCGCTTCCAAACGTGGTGGTGCTGGTGGCGGGGCACAACGAGTATGGCCAGACGAAGACGCGGGAAGACGGTCGGTATGATCTGGCCGTGAACGGCGGGCAGCAGCTCGTCCTGCGCTTCGTGAAGTCCGGCTACCTGGAGGCGCAGCGCCAGGTGACTCCCCGGCCGCTGGACTACACGCAGGTCGACGATCTCGCGCTCATGGGCGAGAGCACGAGGCTGTTGCCGGTCACCACCACGCCTGCCATGGTGACCAGTCGGTTCGAGAGCGACCTGAACGGTGACCGGCGGATGTGGCTCTACCTCCCGAGCGGCGTCACGGCCGCCATCACGCCCGATGGCCAGACCACGCAGCCCCCGCTGTCCTCGTTCAACATCAAGCTGCGGGAGTTCACGGTGGGCAGCAGCGGCGACGAGGCGATGCCCGCTCAGCTTCCGCCGTCGTCGGCCTACACCTACTGTGTGGACATGTCCCTGAAGGAGTCTGACGACATCTGGGGCGGGCAGCCCGTGGGCACGCTGCGACCCAAGGTGACGTTCTCTGCGCCGATCTCGTCGTACGTGAAGGACTTCATGGGTACGCCGGTGGGTACCACCGTGCCCTCGGGCTACTACGACCCGCGCACGGCAAGGTGGGTCGCCAACGAGGACGGCCGCGTGATCAAGATACTGGCGATCAGCGGGGGAGTCGCCACCATCGACTCCGACAACGACGGTGTGGCGGATGACTCGTTGGGAGTGGACCTGGCCGAACGCACCAAGCTAGGGGCGACATTCCACGCGGGGGACGTGCTCTGGCGCATGCGCATCGACCACTTCTCGGGTCATGACTTCAACTACAACGTAGGTTCTGCTCCGGGCACGAGCGCGCCACCCACCGAGGTCGCCATGTCGGATGCGGCTCTGGTGGGGGACCCCAACAACACCTGTGGTTGCGTGATCGAGAACGAGAACCGCGTGCTGGGCGAATCCATACCCATCGCGGGCACACCGTTCTCGCTGAACTACCGCAGCAGCCGTCAGCAGGACGACCTGGCGCTGCGAACCCTCCGGGTTCCCGTCACCGGCACCACCGTGCCGGCGGACCTCCAGAAGGTGCATATCATCGTGGACGTGGCGGGACGCAGGTTCACGAAGGACTACCTGCGCTCCGACAACACCCTGACGACCGGCCTGATCTGGCAGTTCGACCAGTGGGACGGCACGGATGTATATGGCAGGGCCGTGCTGGGGAGCGTTCCCGCGACCGTGCGGGTGGGCTACGAGTGGCTGCAGCGCTACGCCACATCGACCGCGCGCGGCGGAAGCTTCAACAACGGCTCACGCACCGCGGGCTCGGCCACCATGACCGTGGCGGGTGACCGCGGGGCCGGACGTAACGAGTGGCGCACGCAGGTGGTGAGCCTTGGTGCGCCCAGCCTGGGTGCAGCCGGGCTCGGGCACTGGACGATCAGCCCGCACCACATCTACGACCCGACGGGGAACGGCACGCTCTACCGCGGCGACGGTTCCACGAGGTTCGGTCGCGCGCGGTTCCCGGTGATCAGGACGTACGCAGGCACTGGAACCACTTCGAAGGAAAATCCGACGCTCATCAGTGGCGCAACGTCAAACACGACCGCGATCAGCGCTCTCAGGCTGGCAGTCGCTTCGGACGGCACCATCTACTACTCCGACGCGTTGAACAACAACCCGGCGAAGTACGTGATCCGCATGGTCACGACGGACAAGCGAGTCAAGCAGATCGCGGGCGGCGGCACTGGTGTGCCTTCTGACGGCACCCTGGCAACAGACGTCAACCTTGAGCTGATCAGGGGCATCGCGCTTGAACGGGACAGCGCACTTTTTGTGCTCTCGCAGACGCTCTCGAAACTGTTCCGCGTGCCGCTCACAGGTCCGGCGGCCGGCCGCCTGACCCACGTCGCAGGAGTCTCCACGGATAGTGTGAACTTCACCGAGGGAATCGACGCGAGGCGGTTCCGATTCCAGATCGCAACCTGCGTTGCCGTGGGGCCGGACGGCAGCATCTTCATTGGTGATGAGAATGCCAGGAAGATTTTCCGCGTGGCCACGGATGGAAGCGTGCGGACTTACGCCGGAACAGGCGAGAATGACTACGCGGGCAACCCGGCTGCGGGTGGGCCAGCCACGGCCGGCGGAATCGGGCGGCCCCAGTCCATCGCAGTGGACTCGCAGGGCAAGCTGTACTGCATGAGCGGAGTCCCAGGCAATGCGATTTTCGAGATCGAGCCCGATGGCTTCATGCGCAGACTCGCTACCATTCCCGACCATGAACCGAGCGGCATTGCGGTGGGGTCCGATGATGCGCTCTACGTGAGTCAGAGTGGTCGATACGCGGGTGTGATTCGTCGTGACGCCTCAGGAGAATTCAACATCGTCGCAGGAACCATCATCAATAACGATCAGAACGGAGGCCCCGGCTTCTTCGATAAGCTCTCCAACAGCGAGGGATATGCTGCAGCTGCGGCCCAGATGGCGAATGTCAGGGCGATCGCAGTTGCGGGGAACGGCGACATATTCACTGCCGAGACCGGCCTCGATGCTCACGGCCCTGGAACGACCTTCCGAGACGATCCGGCGGGCATCCGCCGCATCTCGCCGGAGTCTCCACTCGTGGTCGCCTCGGAACTCTTCTATCCCAGCGAGGACGGCCGCGAGGCCAGCGTGTTCAGCCTCGCCGGCAGGCACCTGCGCACGATCGACACGCGCACCGGCCTGACGACGTACACGTTTGGGTACGACGCCACTGGCCAGCTCACCACGATCACGGATGCTTCGGGAAGCGTGACCACGATCGAGCGTCCAGGCGGAGTCGCCACCGCGATCATCGCCCCGGTGGCGATGGGGCAGGTCCGCACGAGCCTCACGCTCAACGCGCAAGGTTTCCTTTCCAAGGTCGCGCATCCGGGCGGCGGCGTCGATAGTCTCGGTTACGAGCGCGCGGCGGGGAACCAAGTGGTCGGTTCTGCACCCAGCCTGCTGGTGCACCACCGTTCGCCTGAGAACGAGGTGCACGCGTTCACCTACGACGCCAGCGGACGCCTGTCCCGGGACACGGACCCCGCGGGTGGATACCACGACCTGGCGCTCGTTCCAGCATCGGTCACCGACACGACGCGCACGATCACGCGCACGACGCGCATGGGTCGCGTCACGCAGTACGACGTGAAGGAGCTCCTGGGTGGGATCCACCGGCGACTCATCCGGTCGCCGGACCTCACCGAGACATTCCACTCCGACGGCAACAACCTCTACCACGAGTCCCCCGTGCCGCCGTTCGGCGAGGTGCTCCAGGACATCGGCCCCGCCGGCGAGGTCACGCTGACGCGCATCACGCGGGACCGGGTCTACGGCACCTTCGCGCCTGTGGGTTCGCCGATCACCACGCGGTTGCCGTCGGGACTCACGCGCTCCATCGAGGTCCTACGGGATACGCTCAAAGACGGCGTCCTCTATAGCAAGCTCAAGGTGAACGGCGACTCGGTGGTGAGCACCTACAACCGGACCACGCGTCGGCTGACGCTGACATCGCCGCTCAGCCGGGTCACGACCATCGACCTGGACGCCGTCGGCCGCCCGACCACCGTGAGCCCCAGCGGTCTCGCCTCGCTGTCGCTGGCGTACGACCCCGGCAACGGGTTCCTGCGTGATCTCAACGCGGGCACGCGCAACTGGCACTACGACTACGACGACTCGGGCCGCGTCAGCACCGCCCGCGACCCGCTGCTGCGGCAGGTCACCTACCGCTACGATGCCGCCGGTCGCGTGCTGCGCCAGACGCTGCCGGGTGCCCGCGTGGTCGGCTACGGCTACGACCGCAACGGCCGCATGACCAGCCTGTCGCCGCCGGGCCGGCCGGCGCACCGGTTCCACTACACACCCACGGGGCTGAACGACCGCTACGTGCCACCGGGCGGCGGTGACTCCACGGTG
>JBEBGT010000423.1:0-3616 GCA_040081365.1 Candidatus Eiseniibacteriota bacterium
CGGGCCTGGTACATGGCCACGATGTCGTGCGACCACGCCAGCAACTCGGCCGAGCGATCGAGCGGCATGCCCAGCAGCTCGCAGATGACCGCGACCGGCAGCGGTGTGGCGAAGTCGCGCAACAGCTCGCAACGGCCGTTCGCCGCGAACGCATCGATGCAACGATGCGCGATGCCGGCGATGTGCGGGCGCAGGGCCTCGGTGACCCGCAACAGGAACGGCCGGTTCACGAGCATGCGCATGCGCGTGTGCGCCGGCGGCTCGAGCTCGAGCAACGAGTGGCGCTCGTACGCGGCGAATGGGGCCAGATGCGCGGGCAACTCGGGCCAGCCCAGGTCCGCGCGCGACATCACGTGCAGGATCTGCCGGCCGAAGCGCCGGTCGCGCAACAACGCCGACACGTCGTCGTGGCGCGTCAGGCACCAGTGGCCATAGTGCTCCCAGTACACGGCGCGCGAGTGCTCCTGCAGCGCGAGATACGTGGGGTAGGGATCCTGGACGAACGCCGGGTCGCGCGGATCGAGCCGCAGCCGGCGCGACGGCCCGTCGAGCGCGTACGACGGCGGCAGCGCGGCCGGCCCGGAACGGCCAGCGCTCATGGCCGGCTCCGCGGCGGTGCCCCAACCCGGGCCGCGGCGGGATCGGCCCGCAGGCGTTCCACCACCTGTTGCCGCATCATGACCCCGGCCTGGTAGTCGGGATACCAGGTGAGCAGCGTGTCGAGCTGCGCGAGCGACTGGTTCCACTCGCTACGGCCGTTGTGCAGCGCTGCGAGTGTGAGATGGCCATCGGCGTTCTCGGGCGCGATCGCGAGACTGGCGCGGGCCAGCGATTCCGCCTGCACCAGGTGCCCCGTGGCCCCGAGGCACCACGCCCGCAGTCCGAGCACGCGCCCCACGAAGTGTGTCGCGGCCCGGTCGGCCTGCCTCGCCTCGGCGCGCTCGAGCGTATCGAGCGCGGCCTGCCAGTGTTCGCCGCGGTCGAGCGCACCCGCCACGAACAGCAGGCGCAACGCCTCGGGTTCGACGCGGCGGAACGGAGGACGTTCGTCCTCCTGGAACTCCATCGCCCCGGCGAGCCCGCGCGCGCCGGTCTTCTCCATCTGGTCCCAGCGTACCCAGCGCAGCGTCGTGTCGCGGTACCACACCTGCAGGGCGCGATCGCCGCCGGCGTAATCGGCCATGAACGGCGGATGCAGCATGGCGACGTTGGCGCCGCGCGGCAGCACGGGGAACTCCCGGCGCAGGGTCGTCCGCGCCTCGCGCATGAGCCGCTGCAGCCGGGCCAGCCGCTCGAAATCCACGAACGCGCCACGCTCGGGTGCGCTGCGCGAGACCACCTCCGGCGCTCCGGGAGCCAACGCGAAGGTGATGACGCGTACCAGCACCAGCGCGAGCGGCAGCCACGCGTTCGCAGCGGCGAGTGTGAGCCCGAGTGCGAGGCCGAGTCCGAGGCTCGCGTAGACGACGCGCTCGGGGGACCACACCGGATACACGGTGAGCAGTGTGCCGGTCGCGAGCGCGAACCAAGCGAACCCGACGAGCGCGGCGCCGCGCACGGCACGCCACCGCGCGCGTGCGCCGCCATCGACGGCGAAGCGCACGACCGCGAACCCCAGCACGAGTACGACAGCGACGGTCACCCACGGTTCGCGCGACTCGGCGCGCATGGGCAGGCTCACGAGCGCGCGCAGCGAACCCGCGATGGCCCAGGTGTAGCGCTCGGGTGCCCACAGGACCCCGGGGCCGAGCTGCGATTCCAACCCGTGCGGAAGCGCGAGACCGAACCGGTGCCGCACCGTGAGATAGGCGGCCGCCCACACGACCACGACAAGCGCGGAGGCCGCGAACCATACGCGGCGCCCGCCGCGCGCCTCGGTGCGCGCGAGCCACGGCAACAGGAGGGCCGTCGCCACCGCGGTCTCCTTGCACAGGAGCGCGGCGGCCAGCGCGAGGAGTGCGGGCCACAGCCAGCCCCGCGCGGCGCACCACCACGCCACGACCGAGGCGGTGAAGAGCCCGAGGTCCACGATGTGCACCGGCACCAGGATGAGCGCGCGCACCGCCTCGAGCAGCAACGGGAATCCCGCGACCGCGAACGCCTCCCGCCCGCTGGCACGGTCACGCACCAGGTCGTAGAGCAGCACCGTCGCCAGCGCCAGCAGGCCGACGTGCAGCGCGCTGATCCACGCCGGATGCACCATGATCACGTCATGCAGGAGCCCGTAGTAGCCCTGATAAGCGAGGGGCCGCCAGAACGACGCCGAGCCGCCGCCGTCGAACCACGAGCCGCCGTGGCCGAGAAGCGCGTAGCGCAGGTGGTCGAAGTCGTCGGCCACGGGCTCGCCGAACGCGGCACCCCACGCACGGCCGACCACGAGCAGCACCAGCGCCAGCGCGGCCCAGAGCCACGGGTCGGCGGTGAGGTGCGGACGAGGCACCGGGGCGGCGGCGCCGGGGCGCGGCGGCGCGGCCGGGCCCGGACGAGGACGGACAGGACGAGGGGCCGGAGTCATCCGCCGCAGTCTAGCGCGTGCGCCTCAGCGACTGCGAACGCGCGGGCGCGGCCGGAGCGCGGCGCTTGGCCGGACGGCGCACGACCGGGACGGCATCGGCCTCGTCAAAGGCGTACAGCGTGCCGTCGAGCCCGCCCACCAGCACGCGTCCGTTGGCCACCACCGGCGAGGCGCCAAAGCCGCGGTGCGTGGCCCCCGCCGGCCGGTCGCAGGCGTAGCGCCACAGCGCGCGCCCGCTGTCGCGATCGAGTGCCAGGAGGTTCGCCTCGTGCGTGGCGAGCGAGGGCGAATAGCGCACGGCGGCGTACACGCGGTCGTAGGTCACGGCCGGCCGGCCCCAGCTGATGCCGTGCAGGTCACTCTCCCAGCGCTGCTCGCCGCTCCCCGTGTCGAGCGCGAAGAGCCGCGACGCGTCGGACGAGCCCAGGTAGGCGATGCCGTCCGCGATGCGGGCCGTCGATTCGATCCACGAGTACCAGATGTAGCGGTTCCAGCGCACCGCACCCGTGATGGCGTCGAGCCCGAACAGGTCGTAGCTGCGGCTGCCGACCACGACCACGCCGCGGTCGGGCACCGGCGTGGCCGTGACCGCCGCCCCGGTGTCGAAGCTCCATAGCCGTTCACCGATGCCAGCATCGAACGCATACACGTGCCCGTCGTAACTGCCGACGAACACGCGGCCATCGGCGAGCCCCGGCGTGCCGAGCACCGGACCGCCGGTGGCGGCCGACCACAGGGTGTGGCCGTCCGCGGGGTCGAGCGCCAGCACGCGGCCGTCGTGCGTGCCCACGTAGAGCGTGCCGCCCCAAGCGGCCACGCCGCTGCCGTAGAAGTCGTAGCGCGAACCGGCCTCCTCGATGGGGATGCGCACGACGGAATCGGGCTCGAGCCGCACGCGCCATCGCAGTTTGCCCGAGCCGGCGTCGAGCCGGTAGAGCCAGCCATCGTCGGAGTGCACGTACAATGACGATGACACCAGCGACGGTCGCGCCCGCAGGCGGCCACCCGTGGCGTAGCGCCAGCGCTCACGACCGGTGCGCACGCTCACCGCGTGCAGGACGCCATCGTCGCCCCCCGCGAACACCAGGCCCATGCCGGCCT
>JBEBGT010000424.1:0-3615 GCA_040081365.1 Candidatus Eiseniibacteriota bacterium
ACGGAGTCGTATCGGCACGCCGCACTGGCGCGAGGCGGTGTTCGCCACCTGCACGGTGTGGCTGGTGCTGCAGAACCTGGTGCTGCTGGCGTTCGTGGTTTGGGGCAGTCCCGCGAGCGCGCTGGCGGCCAGTGCGGCGGTGGCGAAGACGGCCGTCACGCTGGGGGCTCCGCTCCTGGCGCTCGCACTGGCCGCGATGTTGGGACTCGCGCTCGCGGCCTGGCTGGTGCACGTTCCCGCCGAGCGGGTGGTCCGGGTGAAACAGGAGGTGGATCATGAACGGTGATCGTGACTTCGGGGACCGCCTCAAGGAGCGGATCGAGAGCCGTTTCGGCGGCGCCGACGAGGCGCGGCGCGGTCGCCTGCGCTTCACGGGGCGCCTGCTGTTCGGCATCGTGCTCGTCACGCTCGGCCTGCTGTGGACGCTCGAGAATCTCGGCATCGCCGAGGCGGACGTCGTGCTGCGCTGGTGGCCGGCGCTGCTGGTCGCGTACGGGTTCGTGCGCTTCACCGGGCTCGATGGCACGAAGCGCGTGGTGAGCGGAGTGCTGTTCATGCTCGCGGGTGGCTGGATGCTGGCGCGCGAACTGGGCTACGTACACGTGAGCATCTTCCGGTTGTGGCCGGTGTTCATGATCATCGTGGGCGCGTCACTGGTGTGGCGCTCGGTGCGCGGGCCGCGGCCCGAGGAGGACACCGATCGCGAGTCGTACCCGCGGCCGTTCGCGTTCATGGGTGGCGTCTCGCGCACGATCGAGTCCCAGGACCTGGCCGGCATGGAGGTGTCGGCGGTCATGGGCGGTGTCGAACTCGACCTGCGCGGCTCCAAGCCCCGCGGTCGCGAGGTCGTGGTCGAGACCTTCGCGTGGTGGGGTGGTATCGAGATCGTCGTGCCGGACGACTGGCACGTGGTCACCGAGGTGTCGCCGATCATGGGCGGCGTCGAAGACAGCACGCGCCGCATCACGGATGGCGACGGACCCACGCTGGTGGTGCGCGGGCTGGTGGTCATGGCCGGGATCGAGATCCGCAACGCGAAGCGCGACAAGAGCGATCTCCGGGGCGTGAAGGTCGGCGTGGTGACCAGCGGTGGCTCGTCGTCCCGGAAGGAAGTGCGGGGTGATCCTTCGGGCGTCGTCAACTTGAATGAGGAGGTGCCTCCTCCTCCTCCGGCCCCGGGCGCCTGACGCATGCATCCGCTGCTGGCACGACCGGCCCGGCTGCTGGGCGTGGTGATCCTGGCCGCGCTGTTCGGCGTGCCGTTGGCGTGGGTGCTGCACGTCCTCACGCCGCGGCCGTGGCCGGCGGCTCTGCTGTTCGCCGTCCCGATGCAGGTGGCGTTCGCGTTCATCGCACTGTCAGCGTGGTGGGTGTGCCGGCGCCACTCGGTGCTGGAGGGCATCTCGGGCCGGGCCGTGAGCGCGCAGCTCGTGGCCGCGCTGCAGGCGAGTGCCATCTGGGCCGCGATCGGGGCGCCGTGGTCGGTGCTGCTGGTGCGCACAGTGCCCGGATACGACCTGTCGCGGCTCGACATCCTGCGCGACCTCGGCGTGATCCTGCTGGCGGGCGTTCCGCTCTACCTGCTGTCGGCCGTCGCGCACTACCTCTACCTGTCCATCGAGGCCTCGCACGCCGCGCAACGCCGCGTGCTCGAGACCGAGGTCACCGCACGCGAGGCCGAGTTGCGCGCGCTGCGCGCCCAGTTGAACCCGCACTTCCTGTTCAACAGCCTCAACAGCATCAACGCGCTGGTCGGCACCGATCCCGAGGGCGCTCGCCGCATGTGCGAGGGACTGGGCGACTTCCTGCGCCGCACGCTGGCGCTGGGCGCGCGTGACTCGGTCACGCTGGGCGAGGAGCTGGCGTTGGTCGAGCGCTACCTGGGCATCGAGCAGGTGCGCTTCGGCGACCGCCTGCGCGTCGAGCGCGCGGTGGATCCCCAGGCCACGGCCTGCCAGGTACCGCCACTGCTGCTGCAGCCGCTGGTCGAGAACGCCATCAAGCACGGTATCCAGGACCTGCTCGAGGGCGGCGCGGTGCGGATCGAGGCACGGGTCGAGGGTGCGCAGTTGCGTGTGGTCGTCGAGAACCCGGTGGACCCCGAAGCACCGTCGCGGCGTGGCGAGGGCGTGGGGCTGGCCAACGTGCGGCGCCGGCTCGAGGTGTTCGGCGCGCGCGACGCGCACTTGAGTTCGGTGCTCGCGGGCGAGAAGTTCCGGGTCACACTGTTGCTGCCCGCGATCGCGGGCGCGGGAGGCACGCGTGACTGAACCGATGCGAGTGGTGCTGGTCGATGACGAGGCTCCGGCCCGCTCATTGTTGCGCGAGTACCTGGCGGCGCACCCCGACGTCCAGGTCGTGGCCGAGTGTGCCAACGGCTTCGAGGCGGTCAAGCGCATCGGCGAGCAGGCGCCCGATCTGGTGTTCCTCGACATCCAGATGCCCAAGCTCGACGGCTTCGAGGTGCTCGAGCTGTTGGAGCCCGCGCCGGCGGTGATCTTCTGCACCGCTTACGACGAGTACGCGCTGCAGGCGTTCGAGGTGCACGCGGTGGACTACCTGTTGAAGCCGTTCGGCCGCGAACGGCTGGCCGATGCGCTGGAACGCGCACGCGAGCGCCGTGCTCTGGCCGCCGCGCGCGTGGCGGGGCCGGCGGCGGTGGCGGGCACGCCCAGTGCGGGCGAACTGGCCAACGCGGCCCGCGGGCCGGGCCGCTACGCGGAACGCATCGTGGTACGCGACGGTGCGCAGGTGCATGTGATCCCGGTGGAGCGCATCGAGTACGTGGAAGCGCAGGACGACTACGTCGCGATCCACGAGCAGGGTGGGGCCGCGGCGAAGTCGCATCTCAAGCACCAACCGCTTGCTGAGCTGGCCGAGTCGCTGGACCCAGCGCGCTTCGTGCGCGTGCACCGCTCGTACCTGCTGAACGTCGAGCGCATCGCGCGCATCGAGCTGCTCGCCAAGGACCAGCGCGTGGCCGTGCTGGCCGACGGCCGCCAGCTCCCCGTGAGCCGCAGTGGGCATGACCGGCTGAAGGAGCTGCTGGGCTGAGGCCGCGACCGGGTCTCGCGCCCGGGTGGGAACACGACGCGGGCGGCTCCGGGGCTCCGGAGCCGCCCGCTCGCACATCGGGCCTGTACCTGGTCACTTCGGCGTGTAGCGTTGCTTCTCCACGACGGCGGCCGCGGTGGTGGTGCCCATCGTGAAGGCCGAGCGGAACTCGCCCTCGACGCCGACCTGCGCACCGGTGCGCGGTGCGCCGTTCTCCTGGGTGACCACGGGAATCTTGCCGGTGCCGTCGTCCACTTCATAGGCGCCGTAGCCCATGATGCCCAGTGAGCGCGTGACGTTTCCGGCGATGCGCACGGTCTGCTTGTCGAAGCGCGATGGGTCGTCGAGAAGCGTCTTGATGCTGGTGACCTGCATGTCTTCCGCCTTGCAGCCCGCGAGTGCGGCGAGCAGCAGGGCGGCGGCGGCCAGACGCAGCAGGCGGATGGGGCGTGGCGTCATGGAACCCTCATGGTTCGAGTCGACGGGAAGCGGGAGCGGGCTCGACCGTAGCACGCGTCCCGCGAACGGGCACGCCGGTCGCGCAAGGGGGTCCAAAGGGGG
>JBEBGT010000044.1:0-13518 GCA_040081365.1 Candidatus Eiseniibacteriota bacterium
GTGCGGGCGTCCAAACGCTGGAAGACGGCTGCCTGTGCGGGCGGGCCAAGGGGGTGCTGAGCAGCAGGAGCGGGAGCAGGAGGCGAAGCGAGCGCTGCAAGAGGCGAGTTACCTCACGAGGTGGACCCTGGTGGAGGCATTGCGGCCGCCCTGCCGCAACGTGAGGACATAGATGCCCTGTTTGAGCTCGGAGCCCGCGGGGAGTGTGATCGTGTGCGGACCCTTGCCCAGGTTCACGGTCTGGCGGAACACCTCACGACCCGTGATGTCGTGGAGGATGAGATCGGCGGGGCCCTCTTCGGGGACCGAGAAGCTCGCCGTGAAGGAGCTGCCCACCACCGGGTTCGGCCGCGGGGCCGACATGGAGATGGGGAACGTGCTCGGCAGGAACAAGCGCACCTGGCCGAAGAAGAGCTCGATGCTGTTGGTGAAGCGGCCGAGCCGGTACGCATAGATGTGGTCGCCGGTCACCGTGGTGTCGGTGTAGGTGAGCGCGCCGGTGGCGTCGAAGGTGACGACGTCGATGTTGCTGTAGGCACCGCCATCGGTGCTGCGGTAGAGCCGCATGCTCAGCGTGTCCGCGGGCGAGGTGTTCCAGTCCATGCTGATGCGATTGAAGCCGAGCCGCAGCCGCTGGAACGCGACCTGCGCACCGTTGGGGATGAGCGGCGTGGCGGCCACGAAGCCATCCGGGTTGCCGCGGCGGCCATCGCCCCAGCTGACCCACACGGACGAGGTGTTGACGAACATGGCCAGGTAGTCGCCCTGGTTGGGCTCGAGGTTGCTCACGGCACGCGACCAGTTCGTGAGCGTGTCGGCCATGGCGCCGAGCTTGGTCCACGTGTTGCCGCCATCCCCGGAACGCGCCAGGTACACGCCCGCTTCGCCACCGGTGGTGGACGGAGCGGCGTCGCGGTAGTCGTGCCACGCGCAGTACACGCCGCCATCGGGTGCCACCGCGACTTCGGGCAGGAACGCGTCGAAGCCCACTGGGTCGCTGGGCTCGTCGCTCACCGAGACCGGCGTGGACCACGTGATGCCGTCGTCGGAGTGCGCCATGAACACATCGCGCTGGTCACGACCGCGCTCGGTGCCGACGTCGGCGAAGCCGGTGCGGAGCCGGTACGCGCCCGAGGAGCCCAGCCCCGGCGCCGACAAGACCTGAAGATAGTAGGTGTCGGTGCTCGGCGCCGTGAACAGCCAACCGGTGGGCGCTCCCTGCGGGTTCTGCGTGTTGGCGTTGGCGGTGGCATCGAACGTGGTGAACGTGAGCCGGGTCTGGCCGTCGGGCGCGAGCAGGCGCAAGGCGAGCAGCGAGCCGGACTGGACCGAATCCGCGGCGGCGAGGAAGTGCTGGCCCGCGGCGAGCGGGATCGCGTAGAAGTCGACGTCGGTGGCCGAACTCACCGTGCCGCGCACCGACTGGCCGGCGGTCACGGCGGTGGCGGTGAGTGCGGTGTTGTTGCCCTCGATCTCGGACTTCGCGCCGTTCTGTCCGATGGTGCCCACGTCGTCGAGCCAGTTGATCGACTCGGGCCACGTCAGGTAGACGCGACCGCGGTCCGGGCCATGGCTGCGGTCGCAAGCGATGCCGGCGAACTGCACACCCTGGTCGCGGTTGAAGCCCGGCGAGCCGGTGCCGAAGTTGGAGTAGAACGTGGCCGCGATGGCGGGCGCGGTGAACGTCGCGCCGCCGTTGTCCGAGTGCAGGATCTTGAAGAAGTCCTCTTCGTTCTGGCCGATCAGGTAGTACATGACATACACGCGGCCGTTGCCGTCGACCGTGGGGCGCGAGCCCTGCACGAAGCCGTTCTCGGTGGCGGTGTTGAGCGAGATGCGCTGCGGGGCCGAGAATGAGGTCAGGCCGCTGTCCGCGGACATGAACTCGACCATCGACAGGTCCGACGGGAATCGGGTGTACGTGAGATACACGCGGTTCGACACCGAGTCGGCGACGATCCATTCCTTGTCGATGAAGTCGGACAGGTCCGACACATCGCGGGCGATGACCGGCGTGCCCCATGCGAACGTGGTGCCGTTCCAGCGGCCCTTCACGATGCCCACGCCGCTGCGCGTGCCGTTGGCGTTGTTGAAGTCGCACAGCGCCGCGAAGTACACGGCGCCCGACTTCTCGTTCACGGTGAGCACGGGATCGCTGGTCCAGCGGAAGCCGGTGACGCCGGTGGCGTGCGGCAGGTCTCCGCGGTCGGTCCACGTGACGCCGCCGTCGGCCGACGAGGCCCAGCCCTGCGTGTCGCCGAAGCTCTGGAAGCCCTGACCGTCGTTCCACGCCGCGATCAACCGGTCGCTGACGGCGACCATGGCCATCTCGCTCTGGCCGGCGGTGCTGATGTCCGAGGTGCGGTTGTTGACGATGTGATTGGCGGGCGTGCTGAAGACGTTCGCCGAGAATCGCGACGAGCGTCGCGGGGCGAGCGTCGGCTCGGTCACGCTCGCGGGCATGTCCTCGGGCCGCGCGGGACGCAGGCGGTCGCCCCGGCCGGGTGCGCGCTTCTTGCCGGCCTTGAGCTCACGCGCGCGGCGGCGCAGCTCGCGGTCACGCTTCTCGCGCGCTTCGCGATGCTCGAAGCGCTCCTCGGCCATGCGGCGAACATAGGTCTGCTTCCACGGATGCACCGTGGTAGCGGCCTGTGCGTTCGCGAATCGAGGGAGCAGCGTGAGCAGGAGTGCGCCGGCGATCAGCCGGGCACCGATGCGGGAATGCGCGATCATCTGGGGAGGTCTCCAGGTACGGGGTGCCATCCGGGGCCCTATAAGGTTACGGGAGTGGTCGGCGGAAGTCGTGGAAAACCTTCGAGTTGGGCTACCGGCCGGGGCCCCAGGGGGCCACCATCAGTGCAAGCAGCACGATGTACAGCAGGAGCTGGACTCCGTTCGCCAGGCGCCAACGTCCCAGTTCCCGCTGCCAGCCCGCCGGCTCCCCTTCGCCCCCTCGTTTGGCGGCGTCGGCCGCGGCGTGGGCCAAAGCACCCAACGCGCCGGTGGCGGGCATCTCCATCACCAGGGTCACCAGCACCAGCGCGGCCCACAGGCCGTTGGCGGCCATGAACAGGGGAGTGGCCTTCATGGTGTACCCAAGCTGCATCCCGAAGAAATTGCCCACGAGCCCGACGCCGATGAGCGCGGGCAGCGCGATCATGGTGGACAGTCCGCGGTTGAGCGCGAACAGCGTGTTGCGCACGGACCAGTCCGTGGCCTTGCGGGCCTGCATGGTGTTCCAGTGCGCGGCGAACACGGCGGCGAACCAAGCGAACGCAAGCAGGACGTGCAGGTAACGCAACGCGACGAGCATGAACGGATCCCTCCCGAGCGGGTGTCCCCGCACGGCCGTGGCAGGGACTCGGCGCGAGTGTAGGACTTCTGGTTCGCGCGGGCACGTGGCCATGGTTCGGCGGGCGGAGGGCGCGGGTTCGGCGGTCTCCGGGAGCGTCGTGACGGCTTCCGGCTGGCGCAGCGGGTCGAGCCTTGCTCGACCTCCGGATGCGCGGGCAGTGTTCCGGCTGGCGCAGCGGGTCGAGCCCTCGGCGATCTCCGGCGACTCACCGCACGGGCGGGGGGATCGATACGGTGACGAGGAGAACATACTCGTCACCGCATCGACCCCCGCACCCTTGCTTGTGTGCGGGGTGGTCCGTGGGCGGCCGCGTCGCTTCGCTCGCGGCTCGTGGTGTCGCATCGCATCGCTTCGCTCGCTGCGTCGTTCGCGTTCTTTGCACGCGCATGATGCGAATGCGCTTGACGGCTCTGTGAGCGCGACGAGTTCGAGAGCGAGGCGGCTGATGTGGCCGCGCCGTGGCGTGCGATAGCCCTGCGCGCTCGCGCGAACGTGCGCCTGCGTCACAACTTTCTCGTTCGCGGGCTCGTTCTGCGTTTTGCGAGCGGCTGTGGCGGCCGCGAACTGGCGTGATAGGAATTGCGTTGCCCCCGCAACCTCGCCCCCGTTGCGGAGTCCCGTGATGACTGTCGTGATGCCGAAGGCTGCGCCGGCTGCTGGTCCTGCCGGGGCGAACGCGTATGACCTGCAGTCGTGCATGCTCGAGTCGCACCGTGTGGCTCGACTCTCCGAGGCCGCGCTGCTCGCCGAGTTCACCGCGACGCTGGCGCGCGATCGTGGCACCACGGTCGATCTGCTGATCCAGATCGGCGAGATCGAGGAGCGCGGACTCTACCGGCCGCGCGCGTGCCCCGACATGATCGCGTACTGCACCGACGTCCTGCACATGTCGGAGAGCACCGCGAACCGGCGGGTGCGTGCGGCGCGTGCGGCGCGCCGGTTCCCGGTGCTGCTGCCGATGGTCGCCGAGGGCCGGCTGCACCTGTCGGCCATCTCGTTACTGGCGCCGCACCTCACGCCCGCCAATGCCGCCGGGTTGTTCGCCGAGGCGACGCACAAGAGCAAGGCCGAGGTCGAGCGCATCGTCGCGCGCCGCTTCCCCAAGCGCGATGTCCCGGAATGCGTGCGACCGCTGGGCTCGTCGAACCCGACTTCGTCGCCGACCGCGCAAGTCGTTGCGAACATTGCGGCCCAATTGTCACCGGTGACAGTTGTCCCGACGAACTCGGAGGATTCGCCGGTATCGACAGAACCACTTCTCGCGCCGCTCGACGAGCCGAGTGCGGTGCAGAAGGTATTCGTGCAGGCGCTCGGCGAAGCCGCCGCCAAGTGTGGCGCCGAGTCGTTGTCGCAGCCCGTGCTGTCCGCACTCGCGGGGTCGCTCGCGGAGGTGGTGGTGAACGCCGCGGTGGCCGTTGCGCCGGAAGCTCCCGCGCAGCCCGACGCGCCTGCACGCGTCACGCCGCGCTCGGCCGGACGCTTCGCGTGGCAGCTCACAGCGGACCAGGACATGCAGGATCTGTTGGAGGAGGCCCAGCGGCTCATCGGTTTCACGGGTTCACGCGAGCTGGCGCATGTGCTCAAGCGCGGCCTCGAACTGCTCGTGCAGGCGCTGCGCAAGCAGAGGTGCGCCGCGACAGCGAGGCCCCGGCCGACCCCCAAGGCGTGTGGTGCCGCCAACGGCCGCCATGTGCCGCGTTCGGTCGTGCGCGAAGTCATCGCACGCGACGGCGGCCAGTGCACGTTCGTGGCCCCCGACGGCCGCCGCTGCAGCGCGCGCACGAACCTGCAGCTCGATCACGTGATCCCGCTCGCGCGCGGCGGCAGGACCACGACCGACAACCTGCGTCAGCTCTGCGGCCCGCACAACCAGCACGAAGCCGAACGTGTGTTCGGCAAGCCGCACATGCAAGCTCAACGCGAAGCCCGCCGCGCCCGCACCGAACGTTCGCAGCGAGCGAGAGCCGCAGCGCGGGCGTAGCAAGTGGCCCACGCCACTCGCGAACAGCTCGACCCCTAGTTCACCCGTACGCGGAAGCTCACGCTTCCGCTGCCGCCCGGTACCAGCGCGCCCGCGAGCGACCACGCCAGCGTTCCGGTGGCGCCGCTCGCGGGCTGCTGCGTGAGCGTGCAGCCGCTGATGCCGCTGCCCGTCGTGGCACACGTGGCGGAGTCGAACACCGTCCAGGGCGGCGTCGCGTCGCGGATCACGATGTTCGAGAGTGCCACGTTGCCCGGGTTCGAGTAGCTGATGGTGTAGACCAGAAAACTGCCGGGTGCTGCCGCCGCGCGATCCACGCTCTTCGTGATCACGAGGCCGTTGGCGAACGTGATCGTCGTCACGTCGTCCAGCGAGTCGCGGTCGCTCAGGGCCGGTGAGGCGTTCGCGTAGCTGAAGCTCGCGGTGAGCGTCGCCGTCTCGCGTGCGCCGGCCGAAGCGCCCAGTGGCGCCTGGTGCTTCGCGATCACGCACACCTGTTCGCCGGTCGCGAGCGTCAGCGACGCCGGCAGCGCTGTTTCGCCCGCGTCCAGCACGCCGTCGCAGTCGAGGTCGCGCCACAGCGTGAGTCCCCAGCCGCTCACCGGCGGCACCGGCGCCGTGCTCGTCGTGAAACTCACGGTGCCGCCGCTCTGTGCGGTGTAGGTGTGCCGATAGTACGCCGGTGTGCCGCCGGCCACGCCCTGGGCACCCGGCGCGGACCACAGGTTGGGCGGTACGTTCCCGAACGCCAGACCGTCATACACCACGCCCGGCGTGGCGGTGAGCGTGACCGTGTTGTTCGCGCGGCTGTAACTGCCCGGCGCGCTGCCCGCGTTGCCGCCCGTGGCCAACCAGCCCGCGGGCTGTGCCGCGCGCACGCTCACTGTGCCCGCGCCCGCGGCGGGCAGCCACAGTGCGAACGCACCGCTGCCGTCCGTGAGTGCCGAGTCGCACACCCCCAGCGCACAGCCCGTGCTCGTGAGCCGCACGCGCTGGCCCGCCAGTGCGCTCTCGCCCGGCTCCAGCGCGCCGTCGTTGGCCACGCCCGTGCCCGCGCCGTCGTCGCGGAACACCACGCCCTGAGCAAGGCTGCCGTTGAACAGCCCGAAGTTGCCCGCCGCCACGTCGGTGGCGTTGATGTTCGTGAGCAGCGTGCCGCTCGCGTGTTCGGTGGCCAGCCAGCCGCTCGGCACGCCGCTCACCAGGTCCGACGGGCTGTCCGAATCGTCCAGCACCACCGTCCACGGACCCGCGCTCACGAACGTGAACGCGTAGCTGCCGGTGGCCGCATTCACGGCCACCACCTGCGAAGCCGACGCCGCACTCGCGGGCACCAGCTTGGCCCACAGCGTGAGCCCCGTGCCCGCCTCGCTGCCATCGCGCTGCGCGTCATGATCGACATCGGCATAGGCAAAGCCGGTGACGCTCACGCCCGTCGCCACGGTGGCCACGCCCGAGAACTCCGACGTGCCCGCCGCCAGCGTGGCCGTGGCCGTGAGCCGTGCGCCCACCGCCACGCCCGGTGGCAGCGAGCCCGTGAACCGAAAGCGATTCGTGTTGTCGGCGCCCTGATTGAGACCATTCACCGGCGACGTGTACGCGCTCGTGCCCGCATCCAGGTCGGCGGCGGAGCCTTCGGTGAACGTCGTCACGTAGGTACGGCCCTCGCCGAAGCCGCTGGCGTCGCCGTCCGACACGTACAGTTCGATCACCGAACCCGGCCGTGCCCAGCCGCTCAGCGTGAACGAGCCGTTCGCCATCACCGCACCGGCGAGCACCGGGAAGTTCACGAGCGCGTTGCCGCCGGCGTCGGCGTCGTTGTTGTCGTTGCGCGTCACGTACGGGCTCGTGCCGCGGGCCGCATCGTCGCTCGCACTCTGGAGATCCATGCCCACCTGTGACGAACCTGGCCCCCCGGCCGACGTCGTCGTGCTGCCGTTGCCGCTGAACGCGCAGCGCGACACGATCCACGCCGATGCGCCGCTCGTCACTTGCACGCCCGCGCCGTAGTTGTCGAGCAGCTCGCAGCGCGACACCGTGCCCCCGCTGCCGCCCGCGCGCACGCCCGCCGTCACGCTGCCGCCGCGGCCGTTCAGCCGCAGCGTGAGGTTCGTGAGCGAGACGTTGCCCGTGCTCGTGAGCGCGTCGAGCCCCGGGCCCTCGCCGCTCTGCACCAACGTGCGCGTGGCCGTGAACGCACCGCTCGCGGCCAGCAGGACCTGACCGAGCGTGGCGTTGCCGGACGTATTGCCCAGCAGCATGCAGCCGTCCATCTGCCAGCCGTCGGATGCCGCGGTGAGTGCCGCCGCGCTACCGGCGCCGAAGCCGATCAGGCAGTCGCGTAGCACACCGTTGTCGCCACCCAGCACGCGCACCTGGTCGCTCTTCGTGCGCAGCACGGCGCCGGGATCCGTGAAGCTGTTCGCGCGCGCCCCCAGCACGCAGCGTTCGATCACCGCGCGCGGTGCCGCGGCGCCCACGCGCACCGCCGCACTCGCGTCGTTACCCGGCGTGCTGCCCATGCCGAGCAGGGCAAGGTCCGAGAGCGCCACGTCGGCCGCTTGCACATCGAAGCCGATGGCGATGCTGCCGCCGGCCCGCAGTTCGAGCTCAGGGCCGTTGACCGAGGCCACCGCCAGCGCGTCGGTGCCCACCGTGGACGAGCCCGAGAGCAGCGCGGGGTTCGTGTCGCCGATGTTCGTCGTCTGGGTGCGGCCATCCACGCGCGTGGCAGTGCCCGTGATCGCGGGCAGCGGCGTGGCGAGCGTGATCGTCACCGCACCCGCGGTGAGGCCGCTCGGGAGTCCCGCGCGCAGGCCGGGATGCGCCAGGCCATCGCTCACCATGAACACGCTGGTCTCGACACCAGCCGTGAGACCGGCCTGTACGAGCCCCGTGTTGCCGAGCGCGTTCGCGTTCAGGAGGAACTGCCGCAGGCTGCCCTGACCGGCGTCGTTCGCGTTCACGATCGTGTCGAAGTTGAAGCCGAAGTCCAGGCCCGCGAGGTTCGTGTTGCCGAACGTCACAGAGGAAAGCGATTGCACCGCGGTGGTCGCGGTCGTGAGCGTCGCGAGCGCCGCGTTGGTCGTGTTCGCGGCTGCATCGGCGAGCACCGGGTTCTCGCCGCCCACGCGGTCGGTCACGGCCACCGGCGCGCCGCTCGTGGCATCCGTGCGCCACGTCTGCACCGGCAGCAGGCCAGCCACCGCGCCCGTGCGCGTCGAGAGCACGCTGGAGTTCACGACGCGCACGCGGTAGCTGCCCGCGGGATAACCATCGAGTGTGTACGCGCCCGTCGCGTCGCTGGCGGTGCTGCCGGCGAAGTTGCCCGAGGCGTCATACAACTCGACGCGAGCGCCCACCACTGGCGCGCCGGCCGCCGCCGCGCGCGAACGGCCCGCGCCGCCGCCGTAGTTCACGTCCTCGAACACGGTGCCGCTCATGAGCACCGAGACCGTGCTCACCGTGGTCGGCTGCGTGCCGCCCTGCGTGGCATCGCCGTCGCTGCGCGCCTTGAACGCCACGCCGGACTGCTGCGCCACGAACGCCAGTGCGCCTTGGTTCAACACGAGCGTGCCGGTGGGTGCCGGCGGCGTGACCTGGGCGCGGAACTTCACCGTGGTCTGCGAGTTGATGTCGATCTGTCCGCCGCTGCTGGCATTGGCCCCGGTGCCGAGTCGGGCCACCACCGTGCGCGTGGCGGCCACGTACTCCATCTGATCGTCGTTCGCGAGGTCGGTCTTGGTGCCGGCATTGGGGCCCGTACCGATCTGTAGCGAGCCTGCCACGTACGTGAGTGTGCTCGCGAGCGTGTCGCGCAGGACCGTCTGTACCGCGTGATCCTGGCCCACGTTTCTCATGGTGAGCGTGTATTCCAGGATGTCGCCCGGGCGCACCGGGGCGCCGTTCAGGTCGGCGACGGTCTTGGTGAGATTGGCGTCGTCGAACACCGGTGCGTAAAGGTCGGTCGCGAACGTCACCACCGCCGGGTAGTACTCATCCTGCGAGCTGGTGAGCTGCACCGTGGCGCTGGTCGCGCCGTTCGCCAGCACACTGTTCACGCTCAAGAGGTCGGCGTCGAAGCCCAGTTGGTTCACGAAGTTCGGGTTCTTGTTCGTGACCTGCGCGCCGAAGCGCGTGATCGAGCTGTTGAAGAAGTTGTTGCCCGGGTTCAAGCCGTCGCTCAGGGCGTTGCCGTTGATCCGGAAGCTGTCGCCCACGTAGCCGAAGTCGCCTTCGTAGGCCACCACGCCGAGCCGGCAGTTCACGATGCCGGCGGGGGGTGTGACGAAGCCCGTGATCGTGGTGGTGACATTCGTGGTGTTGGACACGTGCGCATAGCCGTCGAGCACCACCAGGTTGCGCAGTGTCCCGGCCGGGTCCGCGTAGGCCACCACCAGCGCCCAGCCCGCGTGCACATTGGTGACGCCCGGCGTCGACAGCACGTTCGCGCACCAATACACGCCGTTGCCGCCCGCCTGCACGCGCGTGGTGACATCCGCGAACGCCGAGTAGTCCCGGCCGGCGTTGTCGAGCTGCGATGCGGTGATCGTGACGTACCCGGCCGCCGGGGTCCCGAACCGGCAGGTGTTGCGCGCCGCGGTGTTGTTGTCGCCGCCCCAGGAGAGCCCCGCGAACAGCACGGTGGAGCCCGCGGGCAGCCCAAGGGTGGCGCTGCTCGACGAGAACGTGGTGCCGTCGGCGTCCCGATCGATATAGGCCATGTTGAAGTCGTTGTCGTTCACGCTGCCGCCCGAGCCATTGCGGCCGTTCGTGCACTGGCCGCCACCGCTGCACGACATGAGCGTGTTGGCGATGAGCGTGATGTCGCCCTTCTGGTTCGTGGAATAGCGCGTGCCGAACGTGCGCAGCACCTGGGCGTGCGCGGCTCCCGCGATCACCAGCCACGCCGCGCACGCCGCCAGCACCAGTAGACGCCGCATCATGGCCGGGCTCCGGGCCGGCGGAACAGCGTCTCGTCGAACTTGGCGCGTAGCCGCAGGTAGCCGCCGGTGCGCGTCCATTCCTCGGCGGTGAGTTCGTCGTCGCGGTAGCCGAAGCGGTTGAAGCCGAACGACAGCCACGTGCCCGCGGGCAGCTGGCGGCCCAGCTCGAAGCCCAGTCCGTACTGGCGCTCGGCGAACGAGCGGCCTGTGAGCACGCTGCCGGTCACGCTGCCGTCCCAGTCGGCGCCGAAGTCCACGCGCGCGCGACCATGCAGCCATTGCGCACCGCCGGCGGTGGCGAGCGCCGCGCTCTCGTCGCGCGTGAGCTTGCCCGCCCATGCGAGGCTCGTGCTCCAGTGCCGGGGGAAGCGCCCGGTGCCCGACAACCCGAGCACGTTCGCCACGCGGCGGTGGCGCAGACCCGCACTCGGTTCGCGTTCGTAGAGCAGTTCCCAGCGCGACAGCGCGTCCCAGCGGCCGTAGCGTCGCGGCTCGCCGCCCGCATCGCGGAACGCGAGCGCGACCTGCAGCTGCTCGCGCGCTTCACGGCCCGACCCGCGCGAGCCGCCGAGCGTGAGCTGGTGCCGGCCCAATGCCGTCCAGGCGCTATCGAGTTTCACGGCCGCCGCCATGGTCTGCAGGATCTGGTCGGCGGCGCGGCTCGAGCGCACCTCCATGCGCGCCGAACCCTTCCAGACCGGGTCCTCGCTCCAGTCGATGCTGCCCGCCAGCGACGTGCTGGGGCCCTCGGCGAGCAGTGCACCCGCGATGGGGTGCACGCGCTCGAACGACCCGCTCACGCGCATGCCGCTCTCCAACCGCCAGGCGTTGCGCAATCCCACGGCCGCCTGCGCGTCGCGTCCCGCGAACGCGTCGGCCAGCCGGTACTCGCTGAACAGGTGCGCGTCGCGCGCGACGTCGGCGTCGATGCCCGCCACCGTGGCCAGGCGCTGCTCGTGGCTCGACAGCGACCAGGCGCCATCGAGCGACGACGCCAGTTCGTGGCGCGCATAGGCGCGGCCACGCGCGCTGAACCGATACTCGCCGCCCAGCGCGGCCAGCCGGCGCGAGCCCTGCTGCGTGTCCTGTTCGTACTCGCCGTAGCCGCTCCATTCGGGATGTTTGGGAATCTGGCCCAGGAGCCGCGCGCGCACCGAGGCCGTGAGCGGTTCGGTACCACCGCCGGCGCGCGACTCGCCCGCCACGCGCACGCCCAGTTCGCCGCGCCACGCCGGTGACAGCGTGCGGTCGACACTCGTGAGCAGGCCGCCACGCTTCGTGCGGCCCGCCGCGTCGGCGCTGTACAGCGCCTCGCTCGTCAACCGTGTGCGTTCGGCCAAGCGCGTGGCGAAGCGCGCGCCAGCCTCGCTGCGGCCGCCGGCCAGGCCCGCGCCCGGGTTCGTGAAGCCGGTGGAGGCGTTCATGCCCCACACGCGCAACTGCGTGCGGCCGTCGTCGTGCTTGAGCTCCAGCCGGCCAGCGTCGCCCGCCGCACCCGTGGTCGCGAGCGGCGTGCGCGTGGCGGCCCATTCGCCTTCGAGCGTGGTGCGGGGGGCCAGGCGCGCCAGTGCGGTGACGCCCCGCAGTTCCAGTGGATCGGCCACATCATGATCGTCCACGTACGTGCCCGACAGGTCGACGCGCGAGCTGACGCGCTGGTGCAGCTCCACGCCGTGCACCCATGTGGGGTCGCCGCCGCCCGGCACTTCATAGGTGACGCGCACGCTCACCGGGTTCAACGCCGCATCGAAGCTCGGCACCGGCGAGCGGAACAACAGGCGGCCCGAGATCGGGTCGAGTTCGTAGTCGGTGAAGCGCTGCTTCACCTCGCTCTTCAGCACCACCGCGGACTGGTCGCGGTCGCGCACCAGGATCTCGACGCGTTCGCTGTTCTCCAACAGCGGCGCATGCGTGAGCTGGTAGGGGCCCGACACCCCGCGGCCCGGCAGCTCGTCGATCGACTGGCGCGAACGCTCGCGGCTCGTGAACGCGCGCCCGCCCATGGTGGCGTCGCCCCACGACGCGGCCGCGCCGGTGAGGCTGCGCGCGTAGTTCGCCAGCGAGCGGCCCGAGCCGCCGGTGGCGAGGTCGCCGTACAGCAACGACGCATCGCGCCGGTCGAGTCGCGCGTACAAGCGTCCGGTGGACTGCGCGTCGTAGCCGCGCACGCTGGCATCGCCCTGCACGGGGAACCCGCGGTCGGGTGTGAGGTCGCGGAACTGGCGCAGGTCGGCCGGGCGGTCGGAGTCGTAGCCCAGGGTGAGCTGCACGTCGTCGCGCACGCGGCCTTTCATGAACAGCGCGCCGCGCGCGCCCGCGCTGGTGCGGCCATCGCGCGACTCGGCCAGGAACTGCGACATGGGCTGTTCGAATCCGCCGCGCGGGGCCCGCCCCAGCACCGGGTGGCGCACGTCATCGAACGTCACCATGCCCTCGGCCACGCCGACCGCGAGCAGCGGCCGCATCTCGGGGATGAACTCCACATCGGCCGCCGCGCGCAGTGCGCCGCTGGCCGCCGTGAGCTGGGTGCGGCCGGGGGCTGCGGGCGGCAGGAGCTGCACCAGCGTGCGGCCGCCCTCGATCGCCACCTGCACGCCCGGTGCGGTGGGATCCAGGTCGTCGTTGGCGATGCGGCCCAGCGCGCTCTCGAGCGTCACCAATGTGCGCGAACCCACGGGCACGCCCTGCGAGTCCGCCACCGCGAGCGTGAAGTTCACCGGGCTGCGGCCGTCGGCGGGTGCGACGCGCGGGCCCATGAGTTCGAGCCACGCGATCTCGGCCGGGGCCACCAGCCGCAAAGCCACGCGACCCGGCGCACGCGGGGGGGCAAGCTCGAGCACGTTGAGCCCCGGTTTCAAGGTGACGCCGATGTACTCCCACGCCTCGAGTCCCGCCGTCGCCGCCGTCACGCGGCGGCCCACACGCGACTCGGGCACGCGTTCGCCGTTCAGGCGCAGTACCAGCGCGGTGCCGAGCCGGCCCTTCACGCGCACGTTGATCTGCGAGCTCGCCACGGTGTCGAGGTCGGCCAATCCGACGAAGCCCAGCTCGGGATCGAGCGTGGGCAGCAACTGATCGAGCGATGCCACCGTGGCGGCACTTGGCGCGGCCGGCAGCGGCAGCGGTGCGCTCATGCTCATGGGCACGAGGCCGCCGCGTTCGCCCGACTCGCGCTCGCCGGTCACGATCGCCGACGACGGCAGCGAGCGCAGGTCGCCCGGCAGCGCGCGCTGCTC
>JBEBGT010000425.1:0-3608 GCA_040081365.1 Candidatus Eiseniibacteriota bacterium
GGCCGGGGCCGAATACGCCTGGCGCGCGGACTCGAGCGCGCGCGGACTCGCGCACGCGTTCGATCCCCGCGCGCTGCTGCTGGATCCGTACGCGAAGGGCGTGGCGGGCAGTGAACAGTGGGCGGAGCGCAGGCCGCACGGCCGGCAGCGCCGCGGCGTGGTGTGCGACCTGGCGGGCTACGACTGGCGCGGCGACAAGCCCCCCGGCACGCCGCTCGCGCGCACGGTGATCTACGAGACGCACGTACGCGCGTTCACGCGCCACCCGAGTTCCGGGGTGCGCGCTCCGGGCACGTTCGCCGGCCTCGCCGAGAAAGCCCCGTGGCTCGCGAGCCTGGGCGTGACCGCGGTGCAGCTCATGCCGGTGGCCGAGTTCGAAGAGACCGACAACCCGCGCACCCACCCGCTCACCGGCGAGCCGCTCTTGAACGCCTGGGGCTATGCGCCGATCGCGTTCATGGCCCCGCGCACGGCGTACGCCGCGGCGGCCTCGGCAGAGGGCGCGCTCGACGAGTTCCGCGACATGGTGCGCACGCTGCACGCCCATGGCATCGAGGTGCTGCTCGACGTGGTCTACAACCATGTGGGCGACCCCGGCGCGCACGGCCTGCCGGTGTCGTGGCGCGGGCTCGATCGCGCCAGCTACTTCCTGGTGGACGGCCTCGGGCGCGACCTCGACTTCACCGGCTGCGGCCACACGTTCGCGTGTGCCCGGCCGGCGGCGGCGGACCTCATCGTGGAGTCGCTGCGCTTCTGGGCGCGCGACCTGCACGTGGACGGCTTCCGTTTCGACCTCGCCTCCACGCTCACGCGCGGCGAGCACGGCGAAGCCCAGGCGGACCCGGCGCTCATCCGCCGCATCTGCAGCGATCCGGCGCTGGCGCACTGCAAGCTCATCGCCGAACCCTGGGACACGGGGCTCTATCACGTGGGGCGCTTCCCGCACCACGGCCGCTTCGCCGAACTCAACGGCCGGTTCCGCGACGACGTGCGCGACTGGCTGCGCGGCAGCGCCGATGGCCCGGGCGCGCTCGCGACGCGGCTGGCGGGCTCGTCCGACCTCTACGCCCCCGAACGCACGAGTGGGCACTCGGTGAACTTCCTCACCTCGCACGATGGCTTCACGCTCGCCGACCTCGTGAGCCATCGCGGCAAGCACAACGAGGCGAACGGTGAGCGCAACCGCGACGGCACCGACGACCACCGCAGCTGGAACGGCGGCGCCGAGGGTCCCACGCACGACCCGGCCGTGCGCGAGGTACGCAGCCGCCAGGCGCGCAACGCTGCGGCGCTGCTGCTGCTGTCGCGCGGCGCCCTGTTGTGGCTGTGGGGGGACGAGTCCCTGCGCTCGCAACGCGGCAACAACAACGCCTGGTGCCATGACGGCGCCTCGTGGTGGCTCGACTGGGACATCACCCCCGAGGCCAGGTCGTTCGAGCGCTTCGTGTCGGGCCTGCTGGCCCTGCGCGCGCGGTACCGGGCGTTCCACAGCGAGTCGTGGTTCGGCTCGAGCGGCCCCGGCAGCGTGGAGTGGCACGGCACCACGCTGGCGCCGCCGCGCTGGGACCATGGCGGCCGCACGCTCCTGATGCACATGCGCGGCGACGACGAGCCCGACTTCGTACTGCTCGTGAACGGCGAGCCGGACCCCGTGTCCTTCGTGCTGCCGGAGCCGCCGGCGTCAGGGTCGTGGCATACCGTGGCCGACACCGCCGCGAAGCCACCGCACGACTTCACCCCGCTCGCCGAGGCCGCATCGCTCGGGCCGGGGATCGGCGTCACGCGACCGGGACGCTCGATCCTCGTGCTGGCGTCGCGCTAGCGGCAACCGGACCGCCGGCTCCGGCGGTCCGCCACCCGACGCTCAGGAGTGGCCCTGATGTTCCGGACGCAGCAGGTCGAACACCGTCTTCACCGGATTGAACACCGCCAGCGGCACTTCGACGAAGCGCGTGTGCCAATGCGCCATGGCGCCGTTCCACAGGCCCGGGCGCTCGAGCGCCATGAGCTCGCGCCCGCCGTGGGACTTGCGCGTCACGATCACCGCCGCGTCGTCAACGAAGCGCGCCAGGTCGTGCGCTCGGCCATCGGCGTCGCGCAGCGCGCAGGCGATGAATACGGGATTGAAGTGCGTCGCCGCGCGCAGGACGGCCTGTTGAGCCGGCGAGCCGGGATCGACCTGCGCCGACTCCACGATCTGGCGCGTCACGCCGGTCCCGCCCTGCACCCAGAACGGGCCGCCCCCGGGTTCGCCGGTGTTCGCGACCATCCCGCACACGCGCACCGGCCGGTCGAGGGCCGAGGCCAGCGCCTCGGCGCGTTCGTCGGGGCGCAGCGCGAGCCCGAGTTCACGCGCGGCGAACGCGCACGCGCGCTCGGCGGCACCGGGTTCGCCCGCACGCAGGCCGCGCACATGGGCCGCGATGGCGTCGGAGAGTTCGGCGGCGAGTCCGACCAGCACGCGGCTCCACCGGCCGGTCTCGGCCTTCAGCCGGCGCACCGCGACGTTGTCGATGTTCTTGAGGAACACGAGGTCGCGGCCGGACTCGGCCAGGTTGCGCAGCAGCGCGCCGTGCCCCGCGGGGCGGAACAGCAGCCGGCCGCGCTCATCGCGGAATGGCCCGCCCTCGGGTGCGGCCGCGAGCGTGTCGGTGGCCGGGTGCTGCTCGCTGAACACGACCTGCCAGGTGCCGCCGTGCAACGAGGCCAGCGCGGGCACGCGGTCGCGCACGAGGCGTTCGAAGCCCGCCCGATGCTCGGGTGACACGGTGACATCGAGCCGCCGCACGCGATCCTCGCCACTGGTGAGCGCGACGGCCTCGATCAGGTGTTCCTCGAACGCGGTACGGGCGGCGTCGCCGTCGCGATGGAACAGCAACTGACCCTTGGGCGCACGCGCGGCATCGAGACCGGAAGGTTCCAGGAAGCCCTCGAGCAGCACGCGCCACGGCCCATGCGTGCGCACGCGCTCGAGGTCGTGCCCACGCGCGGCCAGCACATGGCCCAGCGCGCGAGCGAACGCGAAGCGCGGCAGTTCATCGGCGAAGCGCACCAGCGCGCGCGACGCCTCGTCGCCGGCCGCGCGCACCGCCGCGGGCGGCAGGTCGCCCGGCAGATCGCGGGCGGTGAGCAGGTCCTTGAACATGCGCGTCGCCGCACCCGAGGCGGGCACGAACGCACTCACCCGGCCGCGGGCCGCAGCCCGGGTGTGCGCGGCGAGCAGTTCGTCGATCTGGGCCGGGCTCAGCACCTCGAGGCCGTCGCCGGGAGTGCACGGCCGTACGAGCGCGGCCCATGCGGCGGGTCGCGCCAGCACGGCCAGTTGCCGCTCGGCCTCGGCCGGCGTGATGCCGCGCTCGGCGAGCTGCGTCAGGTCCTGCGCGGTCAGGGTCGGCAGGGCGGTCACGGGCGGACCTGCGCGGCGATGGGCCCTGCGGTCGTGTTGCCGGATCCGGCTGTCATGGCGGCTCCCTCGGCTGCTCTCTCACAAGATCGACTGCCGTGTGCTCGTGGGTGGGCCTGGCTGCGAGGCGCACGGCACGGCGCACATCACGCTACCGGTGCCGCGCGCGGCGCGCCAGCGTGGGCGTGCGACACCCGGCTCAGGC
>JBEBGT010000426.1:0-3600 GCA_040081365.1 Candidatus Eiseniibacteriota bacterium
GTACAGGCCTCCCGAACCACGGGGGGCCGGAGAGGCGGTCCGCGCCGCATTTCCTTGGACCAGCCTTGACGTCCTTGTATCATCATCACTGACACACTCTGGATTCGAGTCCCGTTCATGCCCGCGATCGGCCGCGCCCCCCCCCAGCGGCAGTCTGGATCGTGCGCGTTGATCCGAACGGCGCCCCTGCGCCCAGCCTCAGGACACCTCGCTCATGCCTCAGCGCAGCGCTGTTGGAGTTCGTCATCCCGGGATTGACCGCGGGCCCGGCAGTCCGAACCGCTGGCTCCTGCGTGCGTGCGTCGCGGCCGGCCTGACGCTGGCGGCGGGCCGCGCCTTCGCGCTGCCGCTCACGGTCGTCACGAACTCGCTGCCTGCCGGCACGGCGGGCGTACCCTACTCACAAGTGCTGGCCGCCGACCTCGGCACCACACCTTACTCCTGGACCTTGGACAGTGGCGCGCTGCCGTCCGGACTGACCCTCGACGGACCGACCGGTGCGATCTCCGGCACGGCCACGCTCGCCGGCACGTCGGGATTCGTGGTGTTCGTGACCGATGCACTCGGGGACACCGCGAGCCGTGCACTCTCGATCGAGATCGCGCCGGCCGCGGCCAGCACGCTGGCGTTCACCGTGCAGCCCAGCGATGTGCTGGTGGGCGCGACCATGACTCCCGCGGTGCAGGTCCTGGTCACCGACGCGTTCGCGAATCCGGTGCCGGGCGAGAGCGTGGCGTTGTCGCTCGTCGGCCCGGGATCGCTGGCCGGCGGGGCCGCCGTCCTGAGCGATGGCGCCGGGCTCGCCAGTTTCGCCGGGCTGTCCGTGGATGTCGCGGGCAGCAAGCAGATCGAGGCTGCGAGCGGTGTCCTCACGCCGGTCACGAGTGCGAGCTTCGCGGTGCTGTGCCCCGCGCTCACGATCTCGCCCAGCGTGCTGAGCGCCGCGCAGTTGGGCGCACCGTATTCCAGCAACCTGTCCGCCACCGGCGGTGTGCCGCCCGAGGTGTTCACGATCAGCGCGGGCGCACTGCCGAGCGGCCTCACGCTGAGCCCCGCCGGATCGCTGTCCGGCACGCCCACCGTGAGTGGCGTCGCGAACTTCTCGGTCACGGTCACCGATGCGGCCGGTTGCACCGGTGAACAGGCCTACGCGCTCTCGGTGGTCGGCGTACCGGTGGCGGTCAGCGATCTCGCCGTGGCGCGAACCACCAGCGGCAATGACGGCGTCGGCACGATCCGACTCATGGTCACGTTCACGCTGCCGGTGTTCGCCGCCGCGGTCGAGGTGTACCGCGCGCCGTTCGGCGGCTACCCGCGCTACGACGATTCGGGCGGCGTGCTGCCCGCGATCCCCAGCTATCCGCCCGGTCTGCCCTGGGTCCTCACCGCGGTCGGCGCCAGCGGGCAGACCGACGAACCCGCGAGCCGTGATGCGTGGTCGTACGTGGTGTTCGTGAAGAACAGCTTCGGTCAAGTGTCGGCGGTCTCGAACCGCACGGCGCCGGCGCCGGACTACGCGCTCGGCGACGTCTCCGATGGTCTCGTGGCGGGGCAGGGTGACAACCAGGTCACGGACGCCGACGTCTCGCTGCTCGGCGCCCACTACGGCATCAGCGGCGGCGCGCTCACCACGGCGGGCGTGCACTTCCTCGATGTCGGGCCCACGGTCGACCTCGGACTCGGCTCGCGGCCGTTCACGGATGGCCGCATCGATTTCGAGGACCTGATCGTGTTCGCCACCAACTATGGAGAGGTCTCCGCCCCGCAAGCGCGAATCGCCGCGGCCGAGGCAGCGCGCCGCGCGGCAGTCGCGCCCGAGCGCTTCGCTGTCGAGGCGCCGGCCATGGTCGCCGCGGGGGAACGCTTCCAAGCGGTCGTGAGCATGGCCGCCGCAGGCCGCGCGCAGGGGTTGTCGGCGGAGCTCGGTTTCGATGCCGCGGTCGCCGAGCCGCTGTCGGTCGAAAGCGCAGGCTGGGTCGAGGCGCAACATGGTGTCGTCCTGTCCGCACGGGCCGCGACTTTCGATGCCGCGCTGCTCGGAGCGCGCTCCGTCGGGCTGCAGGGCGGGGGCGAACTCGCGCGGGTGACGTTCCGCGCGTTGCGGGCCGGCGATCCGGTCGTGCGGCTGGCCCGGGTGCAGGCGCGCGATGGCGCCAACCGCCCGCTTGCCGCGAGCGAACTGGCCTTCGGCCTCGAACCCTCGCTGCCAGCGCGCACGCTGTTGCTGGCGCCAAGCCCCAACCCCGCGCAGGGCGCGACACAGCTCGGGTTCGCACTCGCGCGCGAGGCTCAGGCGGAACTGGCCATCCATGCCGTGGACGGCCGCCGGGTGCGAGTGCTCGCGCGCGGGACGTTCGCCGCCGGCTCGCACCGATTCACCTGGGACGGCCGCGATGATGCGCAGCACGACGTCGCGCCCGGTCTTTACTTCGTCCGGTTGGACACGGGTGGTGATCCGCTCACTCGCACGTTGATCCACCTTCGGTAGGCGCGACCATGGACACTCGAAACCGCATGCGCACGCTCGAGCGCCTCGCCGTCCTGTGCGGGACCGCGCTGGCGCTCGCCACGGGTTCGGCGGGCCCCGCGGCGGCACTCATCACGGCCGCACTCACTCCGCCCACCCAGAGCGTCACCCCAGGGACCGACTTCGACGTGTTCTTCGACGTCACCGCGGGGGGGGCGGCGTTCAACGGCTTCGACCTGGTCGTGCAGTACGACCCTGCGGCGCTCACGCCGGTGCCGCTCGTGCCCGTGAGCAGCCAGCAGGGTTGTCTCATGACCGGTGTGTGCAGTGGCGCCTGCCCGAACAACACGTTCCATCGCTTCACCACCGCCGGCGACTCGATCGTCGTGAGTGACGTGCTCCTGTGCAACGCGTTCTCGCTCACCGGCCCCGGCAATCTCTACCGGTTGCGCTTCCATGCCTCGAACACGCCCCAGACCACCCAGCTCACGGTGCGGCGTGCGCAGTTCTTCAATGCCGGCCTGCTCGTGACGCCCGTGTCGGTGACGGGCGCGCTCATCGGCATCGGCGTCTCGGTCGGCGTGGGGCATGACCTGCCGAACGGGCCTCCTGTCGTGCGGGCCGAGCCGAACCCGGCCCGCGGGCGCGTGCAGTTCGTGGCCTCCGGGACCGTGCCCGGTCCGGCCGAGGCCGAGATCGTCGACCTGCAGGGCCGGATCGTGCGAGCGCTCGGTACCGTCACCCTGGCGTCGGGCGCTGCGTTCACGTGGGACGGCGCCGACCTGCACGGCCGGCGTGCGCCGGCGGGCCTCTATCTCGTCAAGCTCCGCCGTGGCGGGGAAGTGCGGACTTCCCGGTTCATCCTGCTCCAGTGAGGTTCCCGCTCGTGTCCGTTCGCAGTGGTCCGCCAGCCCGGTCCGCCCGCGTGATGCCCGAGGCTGCGGCCCGCGGTATCCGCGCGGTCGCGGCGTGGGCGCTGACGCTGGCCGGGCTGGTCGGCGTCGCGCAGGCGCAGACCGTGCGTACGGACTTGTACATCACGAACGGACAGGTCTCGGCGCAGGCCGTGCGCGGACAGACGCTCTATGTGGGCGGCAGTTTCTCGTTCGTGGGCGCCGTGACCGGTGCCGGCG
>JBEBGT010000427.1:0-3596 GCA_040081365.1 Candidatus Eiseniibacteriota bacterium
GACCGGGGCTCTGACGTTCGTGCCGCGTGTGGCGATCAGGGCAGGCCGCTCCCGCGACGGTTCTTGAGCGCCTTGGCCTTCTCGGCCGCCGCCGCCAGGTTGTCCGAGGCGAGCCGGCGCACTTCGGCCGCGTCGTCACTCGTGATCACGCCATCCTGGAGCAGCTTGGGCTCGGACGACGTGAAGTCGAGCAGCGTGGCGATGTCGGTGCCGCGCTCGAAGCGCAGCGCCTGGCCCTTCTCGTCCAAGTGCAGGAACGCCGAGCCCGCCATGGCGGTGAGCGCGTTGGCCACGGAGTCCGAGAACACGGACTGCGAACGCAACACCTCGATGTCCGCCACCACCTGTGCGGCCTCGACGTCACCCTGGTCGGCCAGCGTGCCGAGCGACGAGCTGAGCGTGGCGTTGCGCTGCTTCAGCTCCTTGGCGGCCTTGGACTCACAGCCAGTGACGAATGCGGAGATCAGCAACGCGAATATGAGCAGCGCGGCGAGGCGGGGGAGGCGTGCGGCGATGCGGCGTCCGTGCATGGGGGGCAGGCTCCTTTCGGGGCATCCAACCTAGCACAGGCGCGTAGTGGGCGGGACTCCCGGACAGCAGCGGAGGCCCGCGTTCGTGACGGGTGCCGCCCAGCACCCGGGTTCGCGAGCCTCCACATCGGTACGGCTGCCAAGCGCAGCGTCGCGGATCAGGCGTGCGGCGGGGCGCCTCCGGTGACCGGACGAATCACCACCGACGACAGCAGCATCGCCACACCGGCGGCCGCCGGGATGAGTCCCACCATCCACACATTCTTGTCGTCACCGTCGGTGACGCCGTTCAGGAACACCGCCAGCGCGATGCCGACGAACAGGGTGATGATGCCGCCGATCGTGAGCCCCTGCTTGAGCCGCGCGAACGCGATGTGGTGATCGGTGTACTGACCGTGCTCGTCGAGCATGAACGGCCGCTGCAGGCTGGCGATCTTGTCGGGGTCCAGGCCGCGCTCGATGGCCGCGATACGCTCGCGCTGGATGAGCTCCACCGAACGCTGGCGGTGCATCATGCGCACGATGCCGGCGACGATGCCGCCGACGATGGCCACGATGGGAATGCTCAGGGTCATGAGCGGGATCAGGATGCCGGCGTCGAAGTCGAACATGGCGTTGCTCCTTGGGGCTCGGGGTAGGGGGTGGTTCTGCTTCACCCGCTCTGACCGGCCGACCCCGGAACCCGGTTTCACGCTCCCGCGGACAGGCGGCCCGAACCGTGCCCTGCGTTGTGCTCGGAAGATCGCTGGTGGGCTCCCAGGCCGCCGTAAGTCATTGTCACAACACGGCCGTCGGCGCCAGATCGGGGCCGAAAGCGCCCGCTCCCATGGGGACCTGCAATCTTCCGAGCACCCCCTATGCTGCCGGGGTGAAACCCGATCGCCCCCTCGAGCCGTCTGAACCCACGATGACCGACCCGCCCGGAGTCCATCCGGAAGCCGCGAGGATGGCGGACGAGCGGCGGCTCATCGCCCGCGCACAGTCGGGCGACACCGCGGCGTTCCGGGATCTCGTGGACCAGCATTCGGCGCGCGCGTATGCGCTCGCACTGCGCATCCTGCGCTCCCCCTCGGACGCCGAGGAGGTGGCGCAGGATGCGTTCGTGCGCGTGTGGACGGCGCTGCCGGGGTTCCGGGGCGACTCCACGTTCGGGACGTGGCTGTATCGCATCGTGGCGCGGCGGGCGTTCGATCGTGCGCAGGTCCTGAAGAACCGGCGCGCGCGCGAGCAGGCCGAAGCGCAGTTGCCGGAGGCCGCGGCAGCTGAAGCCACGACTGCCGATCTCTTGGAGGCCAGCAAGCTGCAACGACTCATCGCCACGCTCACAACGGCACAGCGCATGGCGGTGACGCTGTTCTACTATGAGGGGCGTTCGGTGGAGCAGGTGGCGCAGTTGTTGTCGATGCCGGAGAACACCGTGAAGACGCACCTGTCGCGCGCGCGCGCCGCGCTGCGCTCAGGCTGGGCAAGCACCGCTGGGGACGACGCATGAACTGCCTCGAGTTCGAACGCCTGCTGGATACCGGAGCGCTCGACGCGCTGCCGGCCGAGGCGCGTGCGCACGCCGACGAGTGCGCGCACTGCGCTCGCTCGCTCGTGCGCGCCCAGACGATCGAGCGCCAGCTCATGCTCGCGTTCTCGCCCGAACAGGGCGCGCCGGTCACCCTCCGCGCGGCCGGCGACGCGTTGCCCGCGGGCTTCACCGCGCGCGTCATGGCGCGCGTGGCGTTGGGCGAGGCGCGCGGGGTGCGTGCGTTCGGCTACCACGACGCGCTGCCGTGGTGGGTGCGCGTGGCGTCCGAGCCGAGCGTGGTGCTGGCGGCGGGCCTGTCGGCGCTGCTGGTGTGGAAGGGCGATGCGCTGATCGCGTTGACGAGTCCGGACGGCGTTGCGAACCTCGGCCGTGGTCTAGCGTTCCCCACCCCGCCGGCCGAAGTGGTGGCGCTCACGCAAGCCCTGTCGCGCCTGCTCGTGCCCGGCCCGCAGGTGCACTGGAGCGTGGCGGCCGGCGTGCTGTTGGGGTTGGCACCGGTGCTCGGGCTCGTGGCGTGGCTGCTGTGGCGCGCGGGCGAACGGCTCGTGCTGCCGGTGCGGGCGCACCACTCGTGATGGCGCGACCGTAGGGCGCGTGACGCGCCGCGCGTAGCCCGCACTCCGTGATTCCATCGCGCCGCGCGGCCGCGTACCCTGTCGCGATGCCCACCGACCGCACGCTCGCCCGCCGACTGGGACTCGCCGACGTCACGCTGATCGTGATGGGCGGCATCATCGGTTCGGGCATCTTCGTGAACCCGTCCGTGGTGGCCGCGCGCACGGGCTCGGGGGTACTCGCCATGACCGCCTGGTTGGTGGGCGGCGCCATCGCGCTGGCGGGCGCGTTCGTGTACGCCGAGCTCGGCGCGCGCCGGCCGCAGGCCGGGGGGCAGTACGCCTACCTGCGCGAGGCGTTCCACCCCGCGGTCGGCTTCGTGTACGCGTGGGGATTGCTGCTCCTCATCCAGACCGGTGGCATGGCGGCCTCGGCCATGACCTTCGCTCGCTACCTGCGCGAACTCGCGCACGTGCCGTGGCCCGAGGGCGTGCTCGCGGGTGGCGTGCTGCTGTTGCTCACCGCCATCAACGCGCTCGGTGTGCGCAGCGGCGCCAGCACCCAGAACGTGCTCATGCTGGTGAAGGTGGCGGCGATCCTGGCCGTGATCGTGGCGGGGTTCGCTTTCGCGGCCCCTGCGGCGGCCGCGGCGCCGGCGTTGGCGGCACCGGCGGCCGGGCTCGGCGCCGCCATGGTGCCGGTGCTGTTCGCGTACGGCGGCTGGCAGACGGCGGCGTTCGTGGGCGGCGAGGTGCGCGAGCCGGCGCGCACGCTGCCGCGCGGCATGGTGCTGGGCGTGATCGGTGTGGTGCTGTTGTATGTGGGCGTGAACCTGGCCTGCCTGCATGTGCTCGGCAGCGCGGGCCTCGCCGCCAGCAGCGCGCCGGCGGCCGACGTCATGCGCAGCGCGTTCGGTGATCAGGGCGCACGCTGGTTGGCGCTGGGCGTGGCCGCGTCCACGTTGGGGTTCCTGTCGC
>JBEBGT010000428.1:0-3595 GCA_040081365.1 Candidatus Eiseniibacteriota bacterium
GTTCGTGTTCGCGGTCGGGCCGACGCAGGTGAGCAAGCGCGACCGCTGGCTCGCGGCGTCCTTCGCCATCACGTTCCTGGCCGCGACGACGGTGGTGGGGATGCCCCGCGCCACCTCCTCGGCGTGACTCGGGCCGGTGAGCGTCACCGGGGCCGGATCGCCGAGCGTCTCGGTCAGGACCTGCGAGAGCCGTCGCAGCGTGCCCAGTTCGAGCCCCTTGCTCGCACACACCGGCACCCCACGCGCCCCCGTGGCGGCCACCTGCTCCGCCACCGAACGCATTGCCTGGGACGGCACCACGAACAGCACGAACTCCGCCTGCCGCAGTGCCACCTCAAGTTCCGCGTGAACCTTAACCTCAGCGGGCAGGGTGATGCCAGCCAGAAACTTGGCGTTCTCGCGCTCGCGCGCCAGCCGGGCCATGGCGGCGGCGTCCCGCCCCCAGAGCCGGGTGTCGTGCCCGGCCTGGGCCAGGTGCACGGCGAGCGTGGTCCCGAACGAGCCCGCCCCGAGGACCGCGACCCGGCTCATACCCGGCCCGCCTTGGACGTGAACGAGAACCTGCGCTCCTCGCCCTTCCGGAGCCGGGTGATGTTCTCGTGGTGGCGCACGATCACCAGCAACGCCACGACGACCCCGAAGCCCGCGGATGGGCTCCGCCAGCCGCCCGGCGCGGTGAGCGCGAGCGTGACGGCGAACGCCAGCGAACCCAGGATCGAACCCAGCGAGATGAAGCGCGTGACCGCCAGTGTGAGCAGGAACACGCCCATGAACACGCCGAAGGCCGGCGGCGACAGTGCCAGCAGGACGCCCACGGTGGTCGCCACGCCCTTGCCGCCTTTGAAGCCGGCGAACACCGTGAACACGTGGCCGAGCACGGCGGCGAGACCGACCGCGAGCCGGCACCACTCCGACCCGCCCGGGAACGCCGCGCTGAGCGCGAGCCCCGGCACGAGCCACGTGGGCAGCGCACCCTTGGCGATGTCGAGCAGCAGCACGGGCACGCCGATCGCGGGGCCGAGCGAGCGATAGACGTTCGTGGCGCCGAGGTTGCGGCTGCCGAGCGTGCGCACATCGACGCCACGCAGCCAGCGGCCCAACCACAGGCCCCATGGCAGCGCTCCGCTCAAGTATCCGAGTCCCACGGCGGCCAGCAGGGAGACGAGCATGGCGGGCATCCTACTACTCGCTCTTACGAACCTTGAAGCGCAAAGGCGTGCCCGCGAAACCGAAATGCTCGGCGAAACTGCCCCACAGGTAGGTGCGGTAGTTGTCGTTGAGCCGTGAGGGCGCGTTCACGAACAGCGTGAACGTGGGCGGGCGTTTACCGGTCTGGGTCATGTAGTAGATCTTCGGAGCTTTTCCCGCCGAGTTGCTGGGCACCTGGCGGCGCTGCTGCACCAGCTCCAGCCACTCATTGAGCTCGCGCGTCGGGATCTCGCGCACGCTCTCCTGCACGCGCGCGGCCAGGTAGTCGGGCAAGCGCTGCAGGTGCAGGCCCTGCGTGGCCGAGATCGGATGCGCCGGCACGTCGGCGAGCGTCGGGAAGCGGCGCGCGCGGTCGGCCTGCACGTCCTTCCACGCCTGCTCGCGGCCCTCGACCGTGTCCCACTTGTTGTAGAGCAGCATCACCGAGCAGCCGGCCTCGAGGGCATGGTGCGCGAGCCGGGCCTCCTGCTTCTCGAAACCGCGCTCGGAGTCCACGATGAGGCAGGCCACGTCGGCGCGCTCGAGCGCGTTCAGGGCGCGCATGGTGGCATAGAACTCGGCCTGATCGTCGAACATGGCCTGACGGCGGATGCCGGCGGTGTCGACGAGCACGAACTCGCCGTGCGCCGTCTTCCAGCGCGCGTCGATGGCGTCCATGGTGGTTCCTGCGCGCGGCTCCACCAGCACGCGCTCCTCACCCAGCAGCGCGTTCACGAGCGAGCTCTTGCCCACATTCGGGCGGCCGATGATGGCGATGCGCGCCAACTCGGGCTCGGGCTCGGCCTGGTGTGGCATGAGCGCGAGCAGCGCGTCCAGGAGGTCGCCGATGCCGAGGCCGCCCTCGGCCGCCACCGGCAGAGGTTCGCCGAGACCCAGGCGGTGGAACTCGTGCACGATGCTGTCGCCCGAGACGTCGACCTTGTTGACCACCAGCAGCGCCTTGGGATGCGTCTTGCGGATCTGCGTCGCGATGGCCTGATCGAGGTCGGTGACACCCGTCTTGGCGTCGACCAGGAAGAGCACGACATCCGCGAGCCCGATGGCCGCTTCGGCCTGGCGGCGCACGTCGGCGTCGCGGCCCTCGGAGGACGCCGGCAGGAAGCCGCCCGTGTCGACCAGGATGAACGTCCGTCCGGTCCATTCGGCGCGCACGGCAGTGCGATCGCGCGTGATGCCGGGGCGGTCATGCGTGACCGCCCGGCGTTCGCCGAGGATGCGGTTGAACAACGTCGATTTGCCGACGTTGGGACGGCCGATGATGGCGACGACTGGTGCACTCATGAGCGGACACTCGGGTCAGGACGGCGGGACGGGAACGGACGGCGCTCCGGCGGAGCGGCCCGGGACTTGGCGGCTTCGGAGCTGGGGCGCCCGGGGTGCGGCGGGCGCCAAGCGGAACGGCGCGCCGAGCCCGGCTGTCCTCCGCCGATGCCGACGCGCCGAAGTCCAACGGAATATGGAGCGGGCAACGGGGGTCGAACCCGCGACCTCAAGCTTGGGAAGCTCGCGCTCTACCAACTGAGCTATGCCCGCGAACACCGGTGGAACAAGGACGAGTGAAGCTAGGGCGGGCCCGGCCGGGTGTCAAACCTCGTCACGAATGACCGGATACCCCCGCTGCCGCCTGGATCCGTTGGGCCAGCGGTGCCGTGCCGACGGATGCCGGCAGCGGTTCCGAACGCGACTGATGGCGGAACCACGTCCGTTGCCGCTTGGCCAGCTGGCGGGTGCGTTCGTTCATGCGGCGCTCGGCCTCGTCCGCACGCATGCGCCCGGCCAGTCGTTCGAGCGCTTCGTCGTAGCCGATGGCCGCGAGCGCGCGCAAGGCCGGTTCGTGCCCAGCTTCGACCAACGCCTGCGTCTCGTCGAGCAGACCGCTCGCCCACATCTCGCGGGTGCGGCGCTCGATGCGCTCCGAGCTCCAGGCGGGCTCCCCCACCAGTTGGAACGTGCGCCATTCCGCCACGAGCGGGGATTCGCGCGGCCGCTCCCGCCACCATGCCAGCACGTGGCCGCTCGCGCGTACCACCTCGAGCGCGCGCAGGACGCGCTGGCGATCGCGCGGCGCCAGGCGCTCCGCGGTCGCGAGGTCGAGCGTGCGCAACTGCGCGTGCATCGCCTCGACCCCCACACTCGCGCACTCCGCCTCGAGTGCCGCACGGAGCGCCGGTTCGCGCGGCGGCTCGGCATGCAGCCCCTCGCGCAACGCGTTCAGGTACAGCCCCGACCCGCCCACCAGCACGGGCGTCACGCCGCGCGCGAACGCGTCCTCGCACACGGCCGCCGCCGCACGCGCCCAACGCCCCGCGCTCGGCGACTCGCCGAGCGCGTGCAGGTCGAAGAGCCGGTGCGGCTGTGCGGCTCGCTCCGTGGGCGTGGGTTTGCC
>JBEBGT010000429.1:0-3589 GCA_040081365.1 Candidatus Eiseniibacteriota bacterium
GCACGACGCCACGAAGCCGCTGCGCGTGACGTACCACGACGCATGCCACCTGGCACACGCGCAGCGCGTACGCGAAGCCCCGCGCCGGCTGCTGCGCGCGCTGCCGGGCGTGGAGTTCGTGGCGCTGCCCAACGCCGACTGGTGCTGCGGCAGCGCGGGTGTGTACAACCTCACGCATCCCGACATGGCCAACGAGCAACTGGCGGGCAAGCTCGACTGCGTGCAGGCCGTGGCCCCCGAGGTCGTGGTGGCGTCGAACCCGGGCTGTCTGCTGCACATGCGGCGCGGGGCCAGCGAGCGCGGCCTGTCGCCGCGGTTCGTGCATCTGGTGGAACTGCTGGCCGAGGCCTACCCCAGCGCGGCGCCGGCGCAGCAGTGAGCGCGCGCGCGGCGAGGACCACCCCCAACGTGCGCGTGAACACCGCACGCACGAGCGCCGCGCGGACGCCTGAGGTCGCGAAGCCGAATAGGCCGGCGCCGGCGAATGGCTCGAACACGGCGCGCGTGCACTCGAACGCCTCCACACTCCCGCTCGTCTCGCGCCGGGCCGCCGCCGCGCTGTTCCTTGAGCGCCAGTGGCTCGACCGCCCGCGCGGCCGCCGGCTCACCGAGCGCACACTGGCCGAGTTCGTGTCGGACACCTGCGGGCTGCAGGTGGACTCGGTGAACGTCATCGACCGCGCGCACCACATCACGCTGTGGAGCCGGTTCGGCGAATACGACCGCAACAAGCTGGAGCGGCTCACCTACCGGAAGCGCGTGCTGTTCGAGTACCTCACGCACGTGGCCTGCTTCGTGGCCACGCGCGACCTGCCGCTGTTCCGCGCCATCATGAGCGACGGCCCGCGGCGCTACGACCACTTCTACCCCGGCTGGCGGAAGAAACACCGCGACGTGATCACATCCGTGGAAGCGGCCGTGCGCGAACGCGGCCCGCTGGGCAACGCCGACTTCGAGCGCCCGGCCAGCATGGGCAAGGGCGCGGGCTGGTGGAGCTGGAAGCCCGCCACGCACGCGCTCGACTACCTGTGGAAGGTGGGTACCATCGGCATCCACTCGCGCGAGCATTTCCACAAGCGCTTCGCTGCCATGGAACGCGTGTTGCCCATGCTCGCGGGCACACCCGCGCTGACCTACGAGCAGGCCATGCGCGAACGCGTGCTGCGCTCGCTCGCGGCCATGGGGGCCGCGAGCCGCGACGACCTGTCGAAGTACTGGACGTGGCCGCGCTGGCCCGCGCCCGCACAGACCGCCATGCTGCGCGTGCTCATCGATGAGGGCGCGGTGCGCGAGGTGCGGCTCGAGGGCGAGAAATCACCGTGGTACGCACGCACCGAGGACCTGCCACTGCTCGAGCGCGCGCACCGCCAGCGCCAGCCCTCGCGCGGCACGGCGCTGTTGGCGCCGTTCGATTCGTTCCTGTGGCATCGCGAGCGCACGCGGCGGCTGTGGGGCTACTTCTACCGCATCGAGATCTACGTGCCGGGGGCCAAGCGCGAACACGGCTACTACAGCCTGCCGCTGCTGCACGATGGCCACCTGATCGGCCGCGTGGACCTGAAGACCCACCGCGAGGCCGGCGTGCTCGAAGCCAAGCACGTACACCTGGAACCCTGGTTCGCCGCCGGCGAGCCACCACCCGGCGCGCGCTGGGGCCAGCTCGACCGCGATGAGGCCTTTGCCGGCCTCGCCGAAGCGCTGCGCTCGCTGGCGCGCCACGTGGGCGTGCGCGACGTGAAGCTCACGCGCCTCACACCGCGCGAGCTACGACCCGAACTGCTGAAAGCGTTGGACCGCTGAGCACGGCGATCGTGCGCACCGCCCTGGGCAGCAAGACCGAGTTCAGGCTGGTAACGCCACGCTTTCCCGTGATATTCCCTACCCCATGAAACGCGTCGTCCGTTACGGCGGCATCGCCGTCGTCGTACTGGTGGGTGCGGTCGCGATCGCGGCGGCGGTGGGGCTGTTGCTGCCGCGGCGGCATGTCGCGGCCACGTCGGCGCTGCTGCACCGGCCGGTGGGCGAGGTGTGGCTGGCGATCACCGACATCGGCTCGCAGCCCACCTGGCGCAGCGACCTCGTGGCGGCCGAGCCGCTTCCGCCCCATGATGGCCGCGCGGTGTGGCTGCAGAGGACCGACATGGGCGACTGGCCGCTCGAGCTCACGGAGCTGCGCATGCCCAGCGTGATGGTGGCCACCGTGGCCGACAGCTCGCAGGGCTTCGGCGGCACGTGGACCTACCAACTGGTGAGCGAGGGCGTCAACACGCGGTTGGTGATCACCGAGCATGGCTACATCGATTCCCCGTTGTTCCGGTTCCTCGCGCGGTTCGTGTTCGGGCTGCACGGTTCGCAGGAGACCTACCTGCGCGACCTCGGCCGGCACTTCGGCGAGACCACCACCCCCAAGCGGGAGCACTAGTGGGACGCGAAGCGACGTGCGTGGCCAAGTCGGGCGGCCAGTCGGGCGAAGGCAAGGCGCTGCTCGAATCCGACACGCTCATCTTCCGCGGGGAGTTCCGCGTGAAGGTGTCGTTGAGCGACATCACCAAGGTCACCGCGCGCAACGGCGTCTTGAACGTGGAGTGGTCGGCCGGCAAGCTAGCGCTGCTACTGGGCAAGGACGCCGACAAGTGGGCCGAGGCGATCACCAACCCCAAGAGCCTCATGGACAAGATGGGCGTGAAGCCCGGGCTCGAGGTGGCCATCGTGGGCCGCTTCGAGACCGACTTCCGCACCGAGATCATGGACGCGTTGGGCGTGAAGCCGGGCGTGAAGCCCGTGCCGGGCCTGGACCTCGTGTTCTACCTGCTGGTGCACGAGAACGACCCCGAGAAGTTCAAGGAGCTGAGAGCGGCGATCGAACCCGATGGCGGCATCTGGGCCGTGTACCCGCGCGGCCGCAAGGACCTCTCCGAGGACACCATCCGTAGCGCGGCGCGCGCGGTGGGGCTGGTCGACATCAAGATCGTGCGCGTCTCCAACACGCATGGCGCGGTGAAGCTGGTGATCCCCAAGGCCGACCGCAAGCCGGCCGCCAAGCGCACGTGAGCCTGCTCGGCCCGCACGGGGCACTGCTGCACCCCACCCACGCGCTGGCGCTGCTGCGTACGGCGGGACTGCTGCTCACGGGACTGCAGCTCACCTACCGGCGCGTGCTCGAGTCTAGCGGCGTGGCCGCGTACCAGTTGGGTCAGGATGCCGCGGGCGAGCCGGTCGAGACGCTGGGCTACGCGCGCTGGGACACGCCCGAGCGGGTGGCCGAGATGGCCCGCAAGTGGGACGCCGCGCGCGCCGAGCCGAACCCGTTGGGCGCGGGCGTGCGTGCGTTGCCGGCGGCGAACGCGCTGTTGTTCCTGCTCCCCAACGACCGAGGGCTCAAGCTGCTGTCCAAGCTCACCGAGCCCGACCGCTTGAAGCGCGTGCTCGCACCGCTGCCCGAGCTGGACCCCGCCGGCTGGCGCATCAAGGCGCGCAAGTCCGCACTCGACATCCGGCGCTACAAGCCCGAGCAGCGCATGGTGGCACGCGCGCACCTGACGCTGGTGCACGACGCCGAGGCGCGCACGCGCGAACTCGACGTGATGGG
>JBEBGT010000430.1:0-3585 GCA_040081365.1 Candidatus Eiseniibacteriota bacterium
ACTTAGCGTCGTGCCGGGCGCCGCCGAGATATTGCCGTCGACGATGACGATCGGCATATCCCGCCCCGACAGTGCGATGAGGCCTGCCGGCCAGAAATGTCCGGCGACGTAGCGGAGCGGGCGGCCGGTCTGCTCGCGCCACAACACCCGGAAGCGGGCCGCCATCTCCGCCTGTGGCCAGTGCGCCCGCGACGGGCGCGCTTCGTTTGCTCCCCTCCCGAGATGCACACCCGCGACCACGACGGGGACGACCAGCAGCACGCCGACGATGGCGCGGGCGATGGGGTGGAGCGCACGAGGCCCGAAGTCGCGCCCGAGCGCCGTCACCGCGACGAGGCCGGCGAAACTGAGTGCCGGCGCCCCCCAGCTGGATCGCAGGCCGGCCCCGGTCACGACGGCCAATGTCACGAGAAGGCCGAGCGGCCCGAACGCGTAGCCCACGACCGCGGTGAGCGCCTCATGCATGATCCCCTGGCCCCAGTGCCGGCGATCGAGCCCGTAGCCGATCTCGGCCCGCGCGCATTGCTCGTGAAATCCGAACAACGACGCATGTCCGAGCATCTGGTCGTCGGCCGCCCGGCAGATCGACCACCGCAACCCGCTGCGCTCCGCGAAGTACCGCATGGCGCGCTCGACCGAGGCCTGGGCCTCGTTCACGTGTTGCATGGGCGGCTTGCTCCAATAGCGCATCGCGACCGGGTCGCGCTCCATGTCGAAGACGGCCTGCACATCGTGTGCCGCGGTCTCGCGCAACACGAGCCGCTCGGTGGTGAGGACGGGGAAGGTGTCGGGATAGCGCATGGTCGTGCTCGCTTTCCTGGGCGCGCGGCACACTGCCGGGCGTGGTGAGTTCGGGGACAGGTGCGCTCGCGGATGGACTCGCGACGCTAGCACAGGCCTCGAAGGGCACATCCGGATCACGAGCTCTGCTGGGAGGCGTCCCGGACCTGACCGACGCCGGTGGCGCTGCGCCATGCGCCCAGCGCGCGGGATCCCGAGCCCGCCGGCCCGTTCATGAACCGGCTCGCCCCGCGCCACCGGTGATATTCCGAGCGCACGCCGTTCCAGGAATTCCTACTGACACCACGGAGGCAGGGGTTTAGCCTCGGAGCATGCGGAACTCAGATCGCACCCCGACCGCGTCGGGCCTCCGCGTCGCCCTGACGCCCGGCGCCATGCTCGCGGCGGCTCACTGGCTCATTCTCGCGCGCCGTGCCTCGTGCCTGGCGCTTATGACGGCGGTGTGGTCGAGCGGCCTGCTCGCCGTGCCCGCCGCGGCCGAGCCAGTGCCGGGTCGCGGTGCGTGGAGCGTGCTCTCCGGTCCGCTCGACCCGCCGCAGACGGCGAGCTCGCGCGCGATCCACGACGCGATGCGTCACCGCATGGTGCTGGTCAACGGCGCGGACCCCACGCGGCTGTGGGAGCTCGAGCTCAGCCCGACCGG
Organism: Candidatus Eiseniibacteriota bacterium; assembly: GCA_040081365.1. Classification (GTDB taxonomy): domain Bacteria; phylum Eisenbacteria; class RBG-16-71-46; order RBG-16-71-46; family RBG-16-71-46; genus JAIOPA01. The sequence goes on from JBEBGT010000430.1 coordinate 1,445, forward strand.
ATCGCCCGCTTGGCGGCAGGTCGTCGTGCGCGGGGCGGAGTTCCCGGAACCGCGAGAGGGCTTCTCCGCGGTGTACGATTCTTTGCGCGATCAAGTCTGGGTCTACGGCGGCTATATCCTCGCTTCGGGTTTCACCCGTGAGGTCTGGACACTGTCGTTGGGAGACGCTCCGGAATGGAGGCGCATCCCGACCTCGCTCGAGGGTCCGGTTGCACGCAGCGCGCATGTGGCGGTCCTCGATGCCGCGCGCGATCGCATGCTCGTGTATGGCGGACGGTGCGACGCGAGCACCGAGACGGCGTCCTATCTGGCGGATACCTGGCAGTTCGACCTCACGGGTGCGCATGCCTGGATCCGGCTCGCGCCGGGATCGAACCCACCGCCCGGGCGCATGGGCGCGACCGCGGTGTTCGATCGCTTCAATGACCGTGTGGTGATCTTCGGGGGCTGGGGAGCCGGCTTTGAGCCGAACGGCTACTTCTCGGACGGCATGGTGCGCTCGGACGCCTGGGAGCTCACGTTCTACGGGTCCGTCACCGCGTGGTCGCAACTTCGGACCACGGCGCAGCCACCCGGTCGGCACCAGCACGTTGCAGTATTCGACCCGGCCGGGCGCCGCATGGTGATCAGCGCGGGCAACTCGTGGCAGTGGCGCAACGACCTGAGTGACACGTGGGCGCTGTCGCTGGAGTCGGGGCAGTTCAATGTCGTGCACGACTGGACTCCCCTCACGGCGAACGGCGCGAGTCCCAACGTGTACGGGCACTCCGCCATCTACTCGCCCGAGCGCGGCACGTTGGTGCAGTACGGTGGCGTGGGTGAGGGAAACGAGTGCTTCGAGTTCTCGCCGGCGACGGCCTCGTGGGCGCGGCTCGATGTGGGCGTGGGTGCGGCCTACCCGTCGCGCCGACTGCGTGCGAACCTCGTGCCCGATCCCGAGTCGGACCAGCTGTGGTTGTATGGTGAGGGCGGTTGGAGCTGCACGAACGACCTGTGGTCCTTCGACATGGCGGGCGCGTCGGGCTGGCGCTCGCTACCGATCATGAGTGCGACCCCGGGCTGTATGCAGCGGAACATCCTCTACGACCCGGTGCATCGCCGGCTGCTGGCGTTCGGCTGCTACCGGCACAACGGCAACTTCCAGAACTGCAGCATCGAAGTCTGGGCGCTGCCGCTCGAGGGGCCGCGCGTGTGGACACGGCTGGACGCGGGCGGCCTCGTGCCGGACGGTCGGGGCTCGTTCAGTCTCACGTACGATCCGGTGCGCCAGCGTGTCCTGTTGTTCGGCGGCGTGACATTCGCACGGGCGGCTGCGGACCTGGGAGTGGACCGGGACGACCTGTGGTCGTTCTCGCTGCTCGACGACCACTGGACGCCGCTGCCGACGGTGAACTCCCCCGGGGCACGCAACCGGCACTGGGCCGGATACGACGCCGTGGGCGACCGCATGGTGATCGTGGGCGGGGCCACGTCGTTCTACCGCGGATTCGGTCAACGCACGGATTGCTGGGCTCTGCCGCTCGGCGCCGACAGCCTGCGCTGGTCGGCGCTCGGGCCCGATGCCCCGGCGCCTCCACTCCCCTACGAGACCGACCCCTGGCCTGTTGCCCTCGATCAGGTGCGCAACCGTCTGCTCCTGGGGAACGGCACCTCCACCGTGTGGTCACTGTCGCTCGCCTCGCCCACGGCGTGGCAGCCGCTCACGCTCGGCGGCGATGCACCGACGCCAAGGCAATCGGCGGGGATGGCGTACGACGCGCGCCACGACCAGTTGGTGATGTTCGGAGGGACTGACGGAGCGCTGCGGGCCGACCTGCTCGCGTTGCGCTTCAGCCAGCCCGTGCAGGCGCGGCTACTCTCCGCGTCCGGCAGGAGTGCGCCGTTCGGACGCGGCGATCTCGTGGACGTCGCCCTGCTCGCCGACGAGGGATTCTCGCCCGACAGCGTGAGCATCGAGTCGCTCAGCGCCGCCGAGTCGCGGATCCGCGACGTCGACGTCGCCTTCGAGACCGCCGACCTGACGCGGAACTCGATGCTGCAGCAGGCCGCCCTCTCGATCCTGTCGCAGGCGAACGTGCAGCCGCAGTCGGCCCTCTCCCTCCTCGGGTGATCGGGTCGCAGCCAGGGAACTGACCGCAAGC
>JBEBGT010000431.1:0-3583 GCA_040081365.1 Candidatus Eiseniibacteriota bacterium
CGCAGGTGCCGATGGCCGACCTCGAAGTAGCGCCCGCCGTGATCATCGTTGAACCGGATGAGCGCCTCGAACTCGCGCCGGCGCAGCCCGTCGCCATGCTCGGCCACGGCGAGCCGGCCGTGCTCGGGATGGTCGTGCACCAGACGGCAACCCAGCAGCGCGCGCGCCAGCGCGCGTGCGCCGCGCGCGTAGAACGCGCGCGGCAGCGGCCGCCCGAGCGCGCGCGAACGGCGTCGCGAAGCGCGCGGCTCAGTGCCCGACGGTGACGTCCTCGACCCCGACGCGGCGCAGCGCGGCCATCATGGTGTCCTTGATCTCGGTCAGGCGTGCCTCGGTGCGCGCCTCGAAGCGCACCACCAGTACGGGCTGCGTGTTGGACGCGCGCACCAGGCCCCAGCCGTCCCCGAACTCGACGCGGATGCCGTCGATGTCGATGACTTTGTATTTGCCCGCGAACTCGGCCTTGAGGGTCTCGGGCACCTGGAACTTGCGCTCCTCGGGGCACGCCAGGCGCGTCTCGGGGGTGGCGAAGTACTGCGGCATGCTCTCCACCAACTGGTCGAGCGTGCGGCCCGACGCCGCCACGTAGCGCAGCAGCCGGCCGGCGGCGAACAGCGCGTCGTCGAAGCCGAAAAAGCCCTCGCTGAAGAACATGTGGCCGCTCATCTCCCCCGCCACCGGCGCGCCGGTCTCGGCGAGGCGCTTCTTGATGAGCGAGTGGCCGGTCTTCCACATCTCGGGCACGCCGCCGTGTGCGAGGATGTCCTCGGACAGCGCCTGGGAACACTTGACGTCGAAGATGATGCGGCCGCCCGGCACGCGCGTGAGCACGTCACGCGCGAACAGCGCCAGGAGCTGGTCGCCCCACACGATGCGGCCCGATCCGGTGATCGCGCCGATGCGGTCGGCGTCGCCGTCGAAGCCGATGCCGAGGTCCGCTCCCGTCTCCTTCACCTTCTTCTGCAGATCCACGAGCAGCGCGGGCACGGTGGGATCCGGCAGGTGGTTCGGGAAGCTGCCGTCGAGTTCCGCGAACAGCGGGATCACGGTATGCCCCATGCGCTCGAACACCTGCGGCACCACGGTGCCGGCGCAGCCGTTGCCGCAGTCCATGACGACCTTGAGCCCGCGCGGGCTCTTGCAGCGCTCGGTGAGCATGGCGCGGTAGTCGTCGAGGATCGGCTGTGCGGCCCAGCTGCCGTTGCTTCCACTCGCCAGCTCGCCGGCCTGGATCGCGCGCCGCATCTCGAGGATCTCGGCGCCATAGAGCGGCAGCTTCTTCTTGGCCATCTTGAAGCCGTTGAACTCGGGCGGATTGTGGCTGCCCGTGATCTGCATGCCGCCGTCCAGGCCGCGCGAAGCCACAGCGTAGTAGAGCGCCGGGGTCGGCACGGTGCCGACACGCTCGACCACGAGCCCGGCGGTGATCATGCCGCGCTCGGCCGCGCGCGCCAGCCGCTCGCTCGAAGGGCGCACGTCCTGGCCCAACGCGACGCGCGTGCCACCCTCGGCCTTGATACGGGTCGCGAACGCACGCCCCACGGCCTCGGCGGTCTCGTTGGTGAGTTCGGTCTCGTGCAGGCCGCGGATGTCGTACTCGCGGAAGATGTGGCCGGGGATCATGCGGGCTCCTTCTTCGGCTGCTGGCTCTTCAGCCACGCGTCGATGAACACGTCGAGGTCGCCGTCCAGGACGGCATGAACGTCGGTGATCTTGGTCTCGGTGCGGTGATCGTTCGCCATGGTGTAGGGCTGCAGCACGTACGAACGGATCTGGCTGCCGAAGTCGATGTCCTTCTTGGTACCGGCGATCGCGGCGGTCTTGGCGCGCGCCTCGGCCTCTTTGAGCATGAACAGGCGCGACATGAGGATCTTCATGGCCGCGTCCTTGTTGCGGTGCTGGCTGCGCTCGGCCTGGGACTGCACGACGAGCCCGGTGGGCAGGTGCGTGATGCGCACGGCCGACTCGGTCTTGTTGACGTGCTGGCCACCGGCACCGCCGGCGCGCATGGTGTCGATGCGCAGGTCGTCGGGGCCGATCTCGACCTTGATGGTGTTGTCGAGGATCGGCAGCACACTGATCGACGAGAACGACGTGTGCCGCCGTGCGTTGGCGTCGTAGGGCGAGATGCGCACCAGGCGGTGCACGCCCGACTCGGCCTTCAAGTACCCGTAGGCGAACTCGCTGTCGATCTCGAGCGTGGCGTCCTTGATGCCCGCCTCGTCGCCGGCCTGATAGTCGAGCAGCTGGCACTTGTAGCCGCGGCGCTCGGCCCAGCGCTGGTACATGCGCATGAGCATCTCGGCCCAGTCCTGCGACTCGGTGCCACCGGCGCCGGGATGGATGATGACGATCGCGCCGAAGCGATCGTACTCGCCGTTCAGCAAGCTGCGCGTCTCGAGGGCCGCGACCTGCTGCTCGAGCGTGCCGAGTTCGGTCTGGATGTCGTTCAGCATGCCATCATCGGCCTCGGACTCGGCCATGTCGAGCAGCTCGACCAGGTTCTGGTAGCCGGTCTCGCGCCCCTCGAAGTCGTCGGCGGTGCGGCGCAGCGACTTCATGCGCGTGGCGACCTTCTGTGCTTCCTCGGGCTTGTCCCAGAAGCCGGCCTCGCCCATCTTGGCCTCGAGCTGGTTGGCTTCCGCCTTCAGCGCATCGACGTCAAAGATACCTCCGCAGACCCTGGAGACGTTCTCCGGTCTGGTCGAGGCGTTTGCGGATCTCGGCGGCGATGAGCATGGCGGGACTCGTGGGAAGAGGACGGTTCGTGCAGCAGAGCGCAGCGCACATTACGCATGCGGCCGCGCGGGCGCAATCGCACCCGTCACGTGCTACTCGGCCGCTTCGCCGCCTTTGGCCAAGCGTTCCAGGGCGCGCTCGGCCTGCACCGCGCACTCCTGCCCGAGCGGCGTGCCACTCGATCGGCCCAGCGCGCGAGCGACCTCGAACCACTCGCGCCGCACTTGGTCGGGCTCCTCGCCCTCGAGCACCGAGCCCAGATTGAGCGCGGCGTTGGCCGCGGCGGCGCGGCCACCCGGCAGTCCGCTCGATCGCCCGCGCACCAGCGCGGTCTCGTACGCCTTGCGCGCCTCGAAGCCGCGCTCGAGCCCGAGCAGCGCGTGGCCCAGGTTGACCTGCGCCATGGCGGCCATAGCGTCGAACTCGGCTTCGTGCGAATCCCCCGCGCGGTCGCGCACCGCGGCGAGCGCATCCTTGAATGCGCGCACGGCGAGCTCCAGCCGGCCGGCCTGGCGATGCAGATGGCCGATCAGGAGCTGGGCGTCGAGCGCGATGCGCACGCCCACATCGGCGCCACTCTCGCGCCCGGTCTTCACGACCTCGGCGAGCCCCACGAGCGCCTCATCGGGGTGGCCGTCGTGCAGCGTCTGGAACGCATGCGCGTACGTGGCGGCGGCGGCCAGCGCGCGGCCGGTACCGGTGGTGAGCGTGCGCGTGAACGCCAGGGAGTCGACCGCCAGCGCGCGTGCTTCCTCCCAGCGCTCGAGCGAGCCCAGCGCGCGATGCAGGTTGCAGGCGGCCTGGCCCGCGAGCTCGCGCAGCACGGGTTCGTCGGTGTGCCGCC